>NZ_JROX01000004.1:0-31903 GCF_000800955.1 Kocuria sp. ZOR0020 | reverse complement strand
CGGCCGTGGCGCAAGACCCCTACCCATGCTCATCTGTGAAGGGCCCCTTTTGTATTGGGGGAGCCGTGGCTCAGTCGGCGAATTCGCGCACGGCCGCTCCCATGTGCTCGATGGCCTCACGCACAATCGCGGGTGAGGTTCCGAAGTTCAAGCGCACGTGGCCCTGACCGCCGGAGCCGAACAGAGCGCCGTCGTTGAGAGCAACGTTGGCGTGGTTGAAAAAGAAAGCTGCAGGACCGGTCAACCCGTGCTGTGCCGCGGGGGTGTCTGGCCCCTGTTCCGGTAGGTCCAGGTCCGTGCAGTCCAACCAGGCCAGGTATGTGGCCTCGGGGGCCTGGATCTCAACACCGGGCAGGTGCTCGCGGACCAGCTCCATCACAAGGTTCCGGTTACCGGTCAGTCCCTTGAGCAGAGCCGTGAGCCAGTCCTGTCCACCGGTCAGGGCCGCTGTGTGGGCCAGGACTCCCAGGTGGCTGACCCCGCGGTCAACCGTGGAGGGAACCCGTGCCAAGTTAGCCTGCGCATGAGGACCGGCACACAGTACGGCAGCCTTCAAACCGGCCAAGTTCCACGCCTTGGATGCGGAGAACACGGAGAACGCGTTCTGCGCGCCGTCAATGCTGAGCAGGGGAGTGAACGGCGTGCTGTCCAGCATCAGGGGCGCGTGGATTTCATCGGCGATGATTCGGCCATTGAACTGCCTGGCGATCTCAACCACGGTTGTGAGCTCGTACCGGGTGTGCGCCACTCCGGTGGGATTGTGTGGATTGGCCAGCAGCAGAACGGGCTGCCGGATGGTGGCCCGCGCCTGCTCAAAGGCAGCGGAGATGGCAGCGGGGTCCAGGCGCCCGTTGTCAGTCAGGGGCGCCTCTAGCACTGTGCGGCCCAGCTCACGTGTGAACACGTAGAAGGGCGGGTACACCGGCGAGCACACGATCACCGCGTCTCCCGGCTCCGTCAGCACGTTGATGGCAGCGCTGATACCGGTCATGACATCTGGCACGGTGCGCATGCGATCGGCACTGAAACCGTCCCATCCCCACTGGTGCGCAGCGAACTGTTGGAACGCCTGCGGGTAGGGGTCCCCGGACGGGTATCCGGTGTCGCCGGTGCGCAGAGCATGGGTCAACGCCTGGACGACGGTCGGTGCAGGCTCCACGTCCATTTCAGCCACCCACAGCGGAAGAACGTCCTGCGGGTAGTGCTGCCATTTCTCGCTGGTGCGCTTGCGCAGTTGCTGCCGGGTGAGGGTTTCCAGAGGGTTTTCCACGATGGACATGGGGCGAGCCTATGCGCCCAGCCGGCAATGGCGGGCTCCGTGACGCCGGGTGAACATTGCCACAAGACGCATGCCCGTGAAACGCTGAGGTAAGTAGGCTGACTAATCCTGTTGTCCGTACGGCGCAGATGGAAGGGTGCTCATGCAACTGGCAGAACTCCGAAAGATCTACGACGCCGAAGGTCCCTACGCCACGGTTCACCTGGAAACCCAGGAAGCCAGCGAGGATGCCGCCAAACGGATCGAACTGCGGTGGAACAGCCTGAAGTAATCCCTGGAGGAGCAACAGGCGCCCCAAGAAATCCTGAACACCGTGGAGCAGGCCATCATGGCTGAGGACTCCCACGAGGTGGCCACCGCATCCACACAGGATGAGCAGGGGCAGGAGCAGGAAGCTGGATACGAAAGCTCCGAATCCGTGCAGAAGCCGCGCGGTGGGGCACTGTCCCACAACCAGATCCAGCGCCGCGCGGAAGAAGCCGTTCAGCAGAATGCCCGCGGCATCGCCGAGCACCTGGAGAAGACCGCGCGTTCATGGAACCCGGATGTGTTGATTCTGGCCGGCGAGGTCCAGGGACGCACCGCTCTGGCCGCTGAACTGCCCCCGGCCCTGGAAGAGATCAAGCATGACGTCGAGCGTGGTGGTGCTCAGGACGAACGTGCTGAGGAAGCGCTGGCCGATGAACTGCAGAGCATTGCAGCTGACTTGGCGGTCAAGAATGCCGCTGATCACGCGGGGAGTTTTGAGCAGGCCAAGGCGCACAACCTGGCCGTGGAGGGCGTTGACGCTGTGGCCCACGCAGCCGGTGTGGGCGCCGTGGAGACCCTCCTGCTGGGCACGGAGGCCAAGACGGAGCAGGAATCCAACGTGCTGGCCGCGTGCGTGCGCACGGACGCCGAACTGGAACTGATGGACCTGGACGCGCAGGACGGCGTGGCCGCCATCCTGCGGTTTGACGTTTCCGACTTCCCCGATAGCTGAGTTTCGGATTCAGCGGTCTTCAGAGGTTGAGGGACCACGCACGGTGCGCGGCAGGTGCTCATGAGCACTTGCCGCGCACCATGTTTCTCAGCGCCGTTGGCGGCGGGCGCTCACCGTGCTGCCGATGCTGGCGGCCACCACCAAGGTGACTGCCACGATGCGCAAGGGGCCGGCGGCTTGGCTCAACAACACCCACCCTGCAATCGAGGCCACCACCGGTTCCATGCTCAACAGAATGCCGAAAACGGGCTTGGGCAGGCACCGTACGGCGGCCAGTTCGAACGAGTAGGGCAACAGGGAGGCCAGGATGGCGGTGCCCAGGGCCAACAGCAACAGGTGCGGATCTGAGACCACGGTGGTGACGTGTCCGGCGCTGACTGGCATCAGCAGTAGTGCCGCCACCACCAGAGCGATGGCCAAGCCACCCGTTCCAGGAACCAGCTGCCCCACTTTGGCGCTGGTCAACACATACAGGGCCCAGAAGGCTCCGGCGATCAGGGCAAAGGCCACACCCAGCGGATCCAGTGAATCCAAGCCGAGCACACTTTCCACTCCCAGCAGGGCCATCCCGGAGATGGCCAGTCCCACCCAGACCAGATCCCGCACTGAGCGGGACAGAACCGCAGCCAGCAACAAGGGCCCCAGAAACTCGATGGCCACGGCCGTGCCCAACGGAATCCGCGCAATGGCCGCGTAGAAGAACCCGTTCATCAGGGCCAACGCAAACCCGAAAGCGTTGACCGCCGTCCATTGCTGCTTGTTCCAACTCAGCACCCGCGGACGGACCACCAAACACAACACCACTGCAGCCAAGGCCAGGCGGAAGCCCGCCGTGGCCCAGGAACCCATCACGGGGAACAGTTCGGTGGCCAGGGCAGCGCCGAACTGCAGAGACACACAGGAGGCCAGAACCAGGGCTGCAGCGGAGCCCGTGCCCAGCTGTCCTGGACGCTGATCGACGACGACGGCGGGGGCCCGTGGTGCGGTGGTGGTCATGGCATCCAGCATCCAACCCCATGTTGAATTAATCCAGCGAATGGTTCTTACCCATGTTAATTAGCTGAACTTACTTATAGTGGTTCCATGCGGAATGTCTCCCGCCTGCGCATGCTCGCCGAACTCAAGCCCTGTGGCACGTTGGCGGAAGTGGCGCGGGTGCTCTCCTGCACCCCCTCCGCGGTCTCTCAGCAGTTGTCCCTGTTGGAACGTGAGGCGGGGGTGGTTTTGCTCGAAAAGGTGGGGCGCGGTGTTCACCTCACCCATGCTGCGGAGACCTTGGTGGAACACGCCGATGCCGTGTTGCGGCGGCTGGAACAGGCAGAAGCGGAGTTGGCTGCCGCGCAGTCAGAGGTGAGGGGCACCCTGCGGGTCGCCTCCTTTCAAACCGTGGTGATGACTGTGCTCCCGGCAGCTTTGACCGTGTTGGACCAGCGCCACCCCCAGCTCCAAGTGGCCATCACACAGCGGGAAGTTGACTCCGCCTACCAGGGCCTGATGGCTGGTGACTTTGACGTGATGGTGGGGGAGGAGCTTCCCGGTTTCCCCGTGGAGCCCCGGCCCGGCTTGGACCGAGTGGATTTGCTGCAGGACCCGCAAATCCTGGCGGTCCCGCTGACGGGCAGGTTCTCGGCGCGGGTGGATCAACTTGCCGACCTGGCCCAGGCACCGTGGGCCCTGGATGCTGCCGACACCCACATGGGCCTGTGGTCACGCTCCATGTGCCGAACCGCCGGATTTGAACCGCGCACGGTGTTGGAATCCCCGGACCCGGCCTTGCAGTTGCACATAGTCAGAGCCGGTCACGCGGTGGCTTTTGTGCATGGCCTGGTGGGAGCGCAGTACACCTCCGGAACGCAGTTGATCGAGTTGCCTGGGCGCCCCCATCGCAAGATCTTCACGGCCGCCCGTTCCTCCCGAGCTCAGCACCCCGCCATCCTGGCGTTCAGGAAGGTGCTGACTGAAGTCGCACAAGGGTTGGGCACGGTCACGGGCAACCACACCATCATGCTCATGCCACCCACGGTCCACGCCTTGAGCCAGTGAAGATTTCCGCCACCACCAATCGGCCCCGCAGCAGGCCCGAAAAACGCAGCCGAACCGCAGCTTAAGCTGGTGGCATGACCTACGGCTGGTATCCGCAGCACCGAACTCACGGGCCAGAAGAGCCTGGCCTGGGTGTGGTGGTTCATCAGGGGATGCCGTTGCCTGAGGCCACTGCCGGGCACCGCTGGCTGGCCAGACTGATTGACGCCACCCTCATCCTGGCCTTGAGCCTGGGATGGGCCTTGACGTGCGCTGGACTGACACAAGACCGCGGTCTGGCGATCTTGCTCGCCGGCCTGGGGTGCGTCGTCGTATCGGTTCTGGCCGGAGGGCTCTACGGCGTCACAGCCTCCCCAGGGCAGCTGATCACGGGAGTCGTGTCCCTGCAAACACACACCGGTCAACCAGTGGGATTCTGGTGGGGCGCCCTGCGCTATGTCGTCACCGGCCTGGTGCCACTGTGGCTGGCGATCAAGCTCTGGGAAGCCCTGACGGGCGGGGCCGCGAAGAGCAGGGGCTGGAGCAGGCCCGTGAGTGTGCTCCACCGCAGCATCCCGAATTCAACGGAAAGCAGGCAGCACAGATGACCTTGAAACTGGTGGCCGTGGACATGGACGGCACGTTCCTGGATGCCTCCAGCACCTACGATCACGAACGATTCGCACGGATCCACCAACAGCTCACGGACCGTGGGATTCAGTTCGTGGTGGCCAGTGGCAACCAGTACTGGCAGCTGAAATCCCATTTCCCGGACGTTGCGGACATCCTGTACGTGGCAGAGAACGGCGCGGTGGTGGGAACGGATTCCCAGATCCTCCGTGTGGAGGCCATGCAGCGCCAGGACGCACTGGGCGCACTGGAAGTGGTCAGTTCCTTTGAGGATGTTCACGCTCTTGCCTGCGGTGTCCAGGCCGCATATGCACTGGAAACCATGGACCCTGACATGCAAGCCATCCTGCGCAAGTACTACATCAAGATGGACCTGGTGGCGCAGTGGTCAGATGTTGAGGATGACATTGTGAAATTGGCGCTGGGCTGCCCGCCGGAGCGCACGGAAGAATTGTTGGAGCAGATCGGGCAAGCTCTACCGTCCACCGTGGTCCCGGTTTCCAGCGGTCACGGGTCCATTGACCTGATTGGCCGGGGTGTCAACAAGGGAACCAGCCTTCAATGGCTGTGCGGGCAACTCGGCATCGACCCAGCTGATGCCATGGCTTTCGGGGACGGCGGCAACGACGTCGAGATGCTCCAGCTGGTGGGCTGTGGCGCGGTCATGGCCAATGCCCCGGAAGCCATCAAGGCAGTGGGAGACATTGTGGTGGGATCACACGATCAAGCCGGCGTCCTGGACCACCTGGAAACCGTGTTGGCCGCAGGTTCGGCGTGAAGGCGCGCTCCAGAACGCCGCGCCCACAACCGCAGGGCACCAGCCTGCGCAAACTGATCTCTGCCGAGGTTCTGGCCGACCGACTGGACCGGCCATTGGGTCTGCTGGGCCTGATCTACCTGTTTGTGATCCTGGGCCAGTTGTTGATCCAGGACGCCGGGTGGACCACGATTCTGAACATTGTGGGTTGGGCGTTCTGGTTGGTGTTTGCCGGCGAGTTCCTGCTGCGTGCCTACATTGCCGGGTTCCAGTTGGAGTTCTGGCGCCGGACCTGGTGGCAGGTGATTTTCCTGTTGCTGCCGTTCCTGCGTTTCTTCCGTGGCGTCCAAGCCCTGCGGGCGCTGCGGCTGAGCCGGATCACGCGTGTCAGCGGCATACTCTCTGCAGGTCTGCGCGGCTCACGATCGGCGGGGCGGCTGCTCACGGACCGCATTGCATGGCTGGCTGCCGTCACGGTGGTGGTCATCCTGGCCGCGTCCCAGCTGGTGTACGCGGTGGAGTCTTACACCAGTTATTCGGACGCGCTGTATCAGGTCAGTCTGGCCACGGTCACTGGTGGTGGCATGGATCCGCAGGACGCATTCGGCCGCGTGGTTCACGTGGTGCTCTCGGTCTATTCGGTGGTGGTTTTTGCGACTCTGGCCGGTTCCCTGGGTGCCTATTTCCTGCGGGATCAAACCGCAAAGAACGACGACGACGCCCGGTGACACGTCCCCGAAAATCCCTGCTCGACGCATGATGACCATCCAATGATCTGCGGACCTGTGTTTCATGAAGTTGCGCAATCCTGACATGTGGGGAAAGAGCACTGACATGTGGGGAAACAATCCAGGTCTGTTGAGGAAAATCGTTGCTGCTCGTCGCGGGCGGGTGCATACTTCCGTCAGCGGCACGTGAATCTCCAGGCCGTACAGGGGTCATGCAATCTCCGTGAGCCCCGTTCCCGTCCTCTGCTGGAACAGGATTTCTCATGAAACCTATTGTTTTGCGCAGCGCCGTGGTGGCTGCACTGGGTGGTTTGCTGTTTGGTTTTGACACGGCTGTCATTTCCGGGACCACTCAAGCTCTGACTGAAAAGTTTGATCTGGGCAGCTTTGCTCTGGGATTCACGGTGGCTTCAGCCTTGATCGGCACCATCATCGGCGCGCTGACCGCAGGGCGTCCCTCAGACCAGTACGGTCGCAAGAAGATCCTCCTGGTCATTGGCGTCCTCTACCTGGTCTCCGCCGTGGGATCAGCTGTGGTGGACAACTGGTACCTGTTCCTGTTCTTCCGCTTCCTGGGCGGTATTGGCGTGGGCGGTGCTTCCGTGACCGCACCCATCTACACGGCGGAGATCTCCCCTCCGCGTCTGCGTGGACGCCTGGTGGGTCTGGTCCAGTTCAACGTGGTGCTGGGCATTCTGCTGGCATACCTGTCCAACTTCTTCATCGCCCGTGCCGTGGATGAATCCGTGGCCTGGCGGTGGATGTTCGGAGTGGAAGCGCTGCCCGCCGTTGTTTTCATCCTCTTGTTGTTCACCGTTCCGGAATCCCCGCGGTGGTTGTTCCTCAAAGGCAACACTCAAAAAGCTCGCACCAACGTGGAGTTGTTGGCCTCCAGCCCGCAGGAAGCCAATGAGTTGGAACGGGAGATCCAGGATGCCGTGGCGGATTTGGCACAGGACACCGGTAAAGTTCCGTTCTTCGTGCCCAAATACCGCCGAGTAATATTTTTGGCCGTGGCCATTGCCGCCTTCAACCAGCTTTCCGGAATCAACGCCATCATGTACTACGCACCGGACATTTTCCGTATGGCAGGCGCCGGTGAGGATTCTGCGTTCCTTCAATCGATCGCCGTGGGCGGCATGAACCTGGTGGCCACCATGGTGGCGCTGACCGTGATCGACAAGTTCGGCCGACGCAAGCTCATGCTGATCGGTTCCATCGGCTACCTCATCAGCCTGGGTGTGATCGCCATGCTGTTCTTCACCCAGGGCGGCAACTTTGGTGCGGTCAGCAGCAGCCTGGTGTTGGCCTCCCTGTTGCTGTTCATTGCCGCCCACGCCTTCGGTCAAGGCTCCGTGATCTGGGTGTTCATCTCGGAGATCTTCCCCAACCGCGTCCGCGCACGCGGCCAAGCCCTGGGTTCCTTCACCCACTGGTTTGCCGCGGCACTGATCAGCTGGACCTTCCCCTGGATTGCCGGTGGCCTGGGCCCGGGAACGGCCTTCGCCGTCTTCTTCGTGTGCATGATCGGTCAGCTGGTGTGGGTGCTCAAAGCCATGCCGGAGACCAAGGGCATTGCCCTGGAAGAGATGGAGGAGCGCCTGGCCGCGCGTTGAAGCCTGGGCGCACCAACGGCGCACCTGGGGACCCGCACGACCGTGCCACACCCCGAATCAACGACGACGACGGTGGGTGACCCACCGTCGTCGTCGTTGTTGTGGCTGGGGCGTTTGCAGGTGACGAGCTGGGTGTTTCACTGTCAGCGATGCCGGGCGATTGCGGGCATGAGTGGGTGGAACATGGCAGCAGGAGCATGGTCGTCAGGCCCTGCTCGCACTGATTCGGAAGGAGCCACCATGCCTGAAGTACGCGCTTACGCATGCGATGACAAGACCACCCAGTTCCACCCCACCACCGTGACCATCCCGGAGGCGGGTCCCCAGGACATCACGTTCGAGATCAAGTACGCAGGTATCTGCCACTCGGACATCCACACCGCCCGCGAGGAATGGGGACCGGCAAAGTTCCCACTGACCCCGGGACATGAAATCGCCGGGATCGTGACCCAGGTGGGCTCGGACGTCACCAAGTACAAGGTGGGTGACAAGGTGGGTGTGGGCTGCATGGTGAACTCCTGCGGCACCTGCGAGTACTGCCAGGCCGGGGAGGAGCAGTACTGCGTGGGGGACGGAGGCACACTGTGGACCTACGGGGATGATGCCCAAGGCAACCCCACTGCCGGCGGATACGCGCAGGGATTCACGGTGAATCAGGACTTTGCCGCTCGCATCCCGGATGAGATCCCGTTCGAGACAGCAGCCCCGTTGCTGTGTGCCGGGATCACCACCTACTCACCGCTCAAGCGGTGGGGTGCCGGACCGGGCAAGAAGGTTGCCGTGGTGGGTCTGGGTGGACTGGGTCATATGGGTGTTCAGATCGCTGCTGCCATGGGAGCGGAGGTCTCCGTGATCTCCCAGACCCGGTCCAAGGAGGAAGACGGCAAGAAGTTCGGAGCAACCGACTACCACGCGCTGTCAGAGGAAGGGACGCTGGAGAACCTGCGGGGAACCTTTGACCTGATCCTGTGCACCGTCAGCGCTGATGACCTGGACTATTCAGGTCTGTTGGCAACGCTCAAGCCCATGGGCGTTTTTGTGGACGTCGGCCTGCCGGAGAACCCCACCACGTTGCATCTGGCAGGTCTGGTGATCGGATCCAAGGTCATGGCCGGATCCCAGATCGGCGGCATGGCAGAAACTCAGGAGATGCTGGAGTTCTGCGCTGAGCACGGTGTTCACCCGCAGGTTGAGCTGATCTCCGGTGAGGGGATCACGGAGGCCTACAACAACGTGGTCAACTCCAAGGTGCGCTACCGCTACGTGATCGACACCGCCACGTTCTGAGGCGCTTGCGCACACGCCAACTGGTGGTTGGCCGACAACAGGTGGCAGTTTGGTCCGTCATCACCGGATGATGACGGACCAAACTGCCACCTGTTTGTCAGCAGCTGCGCCTACTTCTTGGATTTGCCCGACTTTCCGTTCTTGCCGGACTTCTTGGAGGACTTGCCATCAGAGTCCTTGGCGGCAGCTTCCTCCACCTTGGCGGAATGATCCGCAACCTCATGCTGGAGGGAGCGGTCCGGGCGGCGGTAACCGTTGGTGCTGGGACGCTTGGGCAGCTTCAGTTCAGGCAGAGGCACCCGCTCCCAAGGCACCCGGTCCAGCAGATCCGCAATCATGTTGATCCGGGCCCGGCGCTTGTCCTCAGCCTCCACAAAGTTCCACGGTGACTCCGGGATGTCCGTGTGGACCAACATGGCATCGCGCGCTCGCGAGTAGTCCTCCCACCGAGTGATGGACTCCAGGTCCATCGGGGAGAGCTTCCAGTGCCGCATGGGGTCCTCCATGCGGGATTCAAAGCGCTTGTACTGTTCATCACCGGAGACGGAGAACCAGTACTTGATCAGGATGATCCCGTCCTCCACCAGCATGCGCTCAAAGATGGGGCACTGGCGCAGGAAACGGCGGTACTCCTGGGGGGTGCAGAATCCCATGACACGTTCCACACCGGCGCGGTTGTACCAGGAGCGGTCGAACAACACGATCTCACCGGCGGCCGGAAGGTGCTGGATGTAGCGCTGGAAATACCACTCGGACTTCTGGCGTTCGGTGGGAGCCGGAAGGGCCACAATGCGGGCGATGCGCGGGTTCAAGTACTCGGTCACCCGCTTGATGGCTCCGCCCTTGCCGGCAGCGTCACGGCCTTCAAAAATCACGACGACGCGCTGCCCGGTGGCCTTGACCCATTCCTGCATCTCCACCAGCTCAGCCTGAAGGCGTAGCAGCTCGGCCTCATAGATGGCCTTGTTCATACGCTTGCGAGGCTTGGGGGCGGGTGCGTCCTCAAGGTCCAGGGCGTCGTTGTCCATGGGGTCGTGCTCAGCGGTGTCTTTTGCCATGACGGAAGGTTATCCGCAGGCTGTACGTGTGAGCTACTTCATGCGCAGTGTTTCAATTCGTCGGCTCTCCGGGGTGCCCGCGGCGAGCTTCTGAAGATGCCCGATCACCGCGGCCAACCAGGTTTCCACCGATTCTTGGGCCCGTGGGGTGTCCGGGTAACGGGCGCGGATGTGCAGCCCGGAATCGGTCACCACACACCAGACCTGCACACCGTTCGTGGGAGCTGAGGCAGAGATGTGTTGAGGGTTCAGGGACTGCGGCAGCGCGGCAGGCAACCTGCGGTAGTCCAGGTACGAGATCATGAACATCCCGGGCGGAACCGGCATGCCACCGTACGGCCTCATGATCGGTTCCAAGGCATGGGAACCCAGCTGCAGGGCTTCCCGGACGGCCGCCCGGCACATGGCCAGATCGGGATTGGACGACTCCACCACGGAATTGGTGATGAACCACCCCACGGCCTCCTGCCACCGGGGTTCCGTCCTGGAATGCACGGGCAGCACGGCCCGCAACGGGGAACCGGCCAGTTCCGAACAGGCCTGAGTCATGGACGAGATGACCATGGTGAAGGGGCGGTGGCCCACATCCTGGGCGTGATCTTCAAGGTCCCGGAGTTGCTGCGCATCCAGCACGGCCCTGGTGGTGACGGCCTCAGCAGGTGTGGGCTGCAACTGCCCCAAGGGAAGCGGGAACGTGGGCATGGTGCCGTGTCCTGCACTGACGATCTCCTGCCACCGCTGATGAATGGTCTGCGGTGCTGACGCAGCCTCCGCCAGGGCCCGGGTGTGCTCGGCAAAAGATGCAGCCTGCGCCACGGGATCATCACTGGCCGGGGACTTCACCAGGACCAGGGCTTCCAGGAAGTCATGGGCCAGCACCGGCAGGGACCATGCGTCCACGTGAGAGTGATCAGCGGCCAACACCACCGTGGGGGACTGACTGGTGTCCTCCGGGTGGATCACACACAACCGGTGGGAGGGTGTGCCCAGGGGGGAACAGGCACGGTCCAACACCGTTTTGAGCGTGGCGCGTGTTCCCTCTGCGGTGCTCGGGTGCTCCTGCCAGCGGACACTCAGCGGTTCATGGATCTGATGCAGGGTGAGCTGGGCGTCGCCGTGATAATCGGAGGGCGTGCGGAAAACGGTCCGCAAGGTCTGGTGCCGCCGGATCAGACGCAACCATGCAGCACCGAGTTCCTGGCGGGTCGCAGGCCCGGGAAGTTCGAAAGACACGGCCATCCAGGTTCCGGGACGATCCCCGGCGCCCACATGCATGCGCTGGTCAAAGGAGATCGGCAGTAGGCTTCCGGCTGCTGCCTCTTCAACAGCCAACGTGCACGTGGCCAGGGCACCCTGGGGGAGGGTCGCGTGTGTGATGTTGGTCAGATACAACCGAACCTCCCGTGCTGCGTCGTGTTGATCCTGTACCCGTTTGCGTTGATCCTGTGACCAAAGCGCGAGTTTCAGTATCCGGGCCAGTGTTAACAGCGTGTGAGATCTCCACGGATCCTTGACGTGATGGACACCAGGACGTCTCATGGGCGGCACTCAGCGTGATCCAACAGGACTACCGTGGAACCATGCCGTCCTTCACCCTTGATCATTGCACGCTGGACTACCAGGTCTCAGGTCCAGTGGAGGACCGGGGTTCGCCTGCCGTGGTGCAGTTGCACGGGTTGATGTCAGACACCCCGTCCAACACCAGCGGCGGGCTGGACCTGGCGGCGTTTGTCCCCGGTGCGCGGGTGGTGCGCTATGACGCCCGGGGACACGGGCGTTCCACCGGTGAGCCCGTGGTGGACGACTGGTTGTGGCCCAACCTGGCACACGATCTGTTGGCGCTGCTGGAGCACGTTTTCCCGGGCCAACCCGTGCACGGCATTGGGCCGTCCATGGGCTCAGCCACACTGCTCTATGCGGCACTGGATCAGCCCGAAAAATTCGCATCACTGACCCTGTGTGTGCCCTCCACCTCGTGGGCCACGCGGAGGGGACAGGCAACGATCTACCGGGAAAGCGCGGAGATGATCGAAACCCTGGGGCTGGAGACCTACATCCGCGCCACCAGAACAGTGCCGCAACCCCCTGCTGTGGCCGACCGCGAACGACACCCACCGCGAGTTGCCGCAGACCTACTGCCGTCCGTACTGCGCGGAGCCGCGGCCACGGACCTCCCGGACCCACAGATCCTCTCCAGCATCACGGCACCCAACCTGATCCTGGCCTGGTCCGACGACGCCGCCCACCCCCTTTCCAGCTCAGAGATCCTGAGGGAGGCCCTTCCTGGGCAGAGAATGCACATCGCGCGGACTCCGGGGGAACTGGCCACCTGGCCCCGGCTGTGTGCCGAGTTCGTGCGCGAGTGTGACAACGCGTGAGCTCTCACCACGTGATGTTGGTGGCTTTTGGTCCCTCTCCAGTCTGATTCCAGGATTGGGGGAGCATGATCAGCGCATGGATTTCTGTCATCAGGTGACCTCCGCGTTCCGCGATCCCGGGTCCGTGCTGCAAGCGGCAGGACCATTGGCGATCGCCATCATGACGGTGTTCATCTTCATCGAGTCCGGGCTGCTCTTTTCGTTCCTGCCCGGTGACTCCCTGCTGTTTGCTGCTGGGATGCTGTTGCCCTCCATGGGAACACCGTTCTGGCTGGTCTGGGCGTTGGCTGCGGGGGCTGCCATTGCCGGTGGTCAGGTGGGCTACATGCTGGGCAACAAGTTCGGCCGCGGTCTGTTTTCTGACAACGCCCGCGTACTCAAAACCAGCCACTTGGTGAAAGCTGAAGCATTCTTTGTCCGCCACGGCGGCAAGGCGCTGGTGTTGGCGCGGTTCGTGCCCATCGTGCGCACCTACGTGCCTCTGGTGGCAGGGGCCAGCAGCTACCGGTACCGGAAGTTTGTGGGTTGGAACGTCACAGGTGCTCTGCTGTGGGTGACCATCATGCTCACCGCCGGGCGGCTGCTCGGCGGCATCCCGTTTGTGGCCGAACACGTGGATCTGATTGCCATCACCATCGCGATCCTGTCCATCATTCCCATCGTGGTGCACGTTTTGGCATCCCGGAAGTCACAGACCCAAGACCACGGCGTGGCCTGACCCAGCCCTACCCGGCCCAGGGCACCGGTGGGGCTGTGACGGTCGGGTGAGTGACCGGCGTCGTGGTGGTCCGGGCTTGCTGTTGTGGAAGACTTGAACCCATGTCACCCAGTCGAAATGACGCCAACCAGATGCCCGTGGACCTGGCCACCGATCTGCGCCAGACCGTGGACCAGGTCACCAAGGAAGCGCTGAATGTGGGGTATCGGTTGGAACAGCGTCTGACCATGGTGCGGCAGCGCCGCGCCAAGCAGCGCGGTGATTTCCCCGTGATGGTGGCCTTTGACGGTTTTGGCACCACCGCCCACGTGCGTGTCCTGGGCCGTGCGCTGCTGAAGACCGCCGGCCCGGAGGACCCCACGGCGGAAGACGCCTCCTCCATCCGGGGCTGGCGCTCGTTCACCTCTCTGCCCATTGCCTTTGCCCACGTGGACGTGCGATTGGGAGGGCGCGAATTCCGTCTGGTGGCGGACAAGGGTGGTGTGATCGATGCCGATCTGGAGATCGCCTTGGAGCCGGGAATCCACCCGGCCGAGTTGCGTACGGAAGGCTCCTCCTGGGCCACCTCCCGGATGACCGTGGTGAGTCAGACCCAGAAGATCGGCGTGGTCTCTGACATTGACGACACCGTGATGGTCACGGCTCTGCCGCGTCCCCTGCTGGCGGCCTGGAACTCCTTTGTGCTCAACGAACACGCGCGGACACCAACGCCGGGCATGGCGGTGCTCATGGAGCGGCTGACCAAGAAGCACCCGGGTGCCCCGTTCATCTACCTCTCCACGGGAGCATGGAACGTTGCCCCCACGTTGCGCCGGTTCCTCTCCCGCAACGCTTACCCGGCCGGTGCCCTGTTGCTCACGGACTGGGGCCCGACGACGGATCGGTGGTTCCGTTCCGGTCCACGGCACAAGGTGGAGAACTTGGAACACCTGGCCAAGGACTTCCCGGACGTGAAATGGATCCTGATCGGGGATGACGGCCAACACGACCCGGAGATCTACGGGGAATTCGCTCAGCGCTACCCGGAGCACGTGGCTGCAGTGGTCATCCGTAACCTGTCCCCGGCAGAAGCTGTGCTGGCTTCTGGTCAGCTGCTGGCCGAGGACGGTCCCCGCATTCCGGAGGGCATCCCGCTGATCGAAGCCAACGACGGCGCCACGATCGCTGAGAAGTTGGTGGAAGTGGGCCTGCTGTAGTTGTGGTGTCTGACCCAGCGCATAGCGTGGGGTCATGGAGACAACGACTGCTGAGACCTTTTGGACACCTCTGAATCAACAATCGGGGTATGACTCGCAACTGGCACCGGTTGAGGGTCTGGACGCTGCAGATGCCGAGCGCATTGACGCCACGGTGCACTCCGTACGGGCTGCTTTCGCACCGCCGGTGGACCTGGAGACCCGGTTGGATCGACTGGACCGGCTGGAATCCATGCTGCGCAGATGGGAGGCCCCTCTGGTGGAGGCCCTGGGGCAGGATCTGGGCAAGTCCACCACGGAGGCATGGACCACGGAACTGGGAACCGTGTTCGGAGAAATCCACCATCTGCGCCGCCTGTTGCCGCAGTGGATGGCCCTGTCCAAGGTTCCCGGCAGTGCAACGTTGGCACCCAGCCGGGGATGGGTGGACCACCAGCCTCTGGGCACGGTCCTGATCATTGCCCCGTGGAACTACCCTGTGCAGTTGGTCCTGTCCCCATTGGCCGGGGCCTTGGCGGCAGGCAACACCGCCGTGGTCAAGCCCTCTGAAGTCACCCCGCACGTTGCCCAGGTTCTGACGGAGGCGCTGCAGGACAGTCTTGCGGACTGTGTGGGTGTGGTCACGGGCGCTGTCCCGGAAACCACGCGTGTGCTGCAGCACCGGTTCGATCACATCTTCTACACCGGCAACGCCACCGTGGGACGTGTGGTCATGCGGGCAGCTGCCGAGTACCTGACTCCGGTCACCCTGGAACTGGGTGGCAAATCCCCGGTGTGGGTGGATGACACCGTTGATCTGAAGGTGGCGGCCCAGCGGATTGCCTGGGGCAAGTTCCTCAACGCCGGTCAGACCTGCGTGGCACCGGATTACGTGATGGGCCCGCCCCAGGTGCTGCAGCGACTGGAGACTCTGCTGGCTGCGGCGGTCACCTCCCTCTACGGTGCTGATCCTGCCCGCAGCGACTCCTACGGGCGGATCGTGAGCCGCCGGCACCTGGACAAGTTGGCCACCACACTCAGTGAGGTGGCCACGGAAGACATGATCTTTGGTGGTGGCACTGATGCTGAACAGCTGTACGTGGCACCCACCGTGGTGCGGCAAGCTCCGGATGGCCCGCTGATGCAGGAAGAGATCTTTGGCCCGGTGCTGCCTCTGGTGGAGGCAGCGGATCACCACCAGGCCATCCAGTACATCAACGCCAGGGAGAAACCGCTAGCGCTGTACGTCTTCAGCCAGGATGACGCCGTACGATCGGAGTTCCGTGCCCTGACATCATCCGGTGGCATGTGCGTGGGTGCACCGGTGATTCATTTGGCCCACCCGCATCTTCCGTTCGGCGGTGTGGGGGAGTCCGGTGTTGGCAACTACCACGGCGCTTATTCGCTGCAGACCTTCAGCCATGAGCGTGCCGTGTTGGACAAGCCGTTGAACCCGGACACCTTGAAAGTGGTCT
The DNA here is from genome assembly GCF_000800955.1 of Kocuria sp. ZOR0020. Lineage (NCBI taxonomy): Bacteria > Bacillati > Actinomycetota > Actinomycetes > Micrococcales > Micrococcaceae > Kocuria > Kocuria sp. ZOR0020. Next base: position 15,798 of record NZ_JROX01000004.1, on the reverse strand, counting down.
ACCCGCCGTACACCGCCATCAAGGCCAAGGGCGCCAAGATCGCCATGGGACTTCCGTCACCAACAGCAGCTGTCAGAAAGCTGTTCGGCGGAGGATCGACACGCCCACGGTGAGGTTTCGTCATGTGAATTCTGAATGCACAGCAGAACATCGTGGGCTGTCCACACCTGTGGACGCAGGTCGGCTCCCGGGGCGAGTTCGGCATGATCTCGCGGGGGAAGCCGGAGGGCCTGCTGTGGATCAAACAAGGTGATCTGGGGATGAGGTGAGGACAACCACTCGCGGTGCCTGACACGACATCTTGGGGTTGCAGGCAGCACCGAACACTAGATGTAGTATCGATGCTCAGCACAGGAGAGAGGTCCACCCAGCGGACCGGTCCGCGTCATCCACGTGATGGAGACGCACGTACTTCCCCGGCCGGCTTCTCCCCACCGCCATACAGACCACCCCCACAGGAAGGGACTCTTGACATGTCCGTGACCGTCTACTCCAAGCCCTCCTGCGTCCAGTGCAACGCCACCTACCGTGCACTCAAGAAGAGTGACATCGACTACACCGTCATTGATGTCACCGAGGACCAGGACGCCTACAACCGTGTGGTGGCCATGGGCTACCAGCAGGTGCCCGTCGTGGTCGCCGGTGAGGACCACTGGTCCGGTTTCCGCCCGGACAAGATTTCCTCACTGCGCGTTCGCCGCTCCGCTTGAGGTTGTGCGGCTGGTGCCCGGGCTTTCGGACACCAGCCGTCGCACCGAAGGCGTGTGTGGTCAGACCCAGGCCGCGTCTCACAGACGGTCCCAGGAATCTCCACAACCATCCCAGCGTCAACGGAAGTGATCTGCCATGTCGGCCTTGTCCGCACTCCTGGAAGCTGCCCGCCACCGCGAGCACCAACCAGACAGGGACCCAGGCAACGGTGAACAGCTTCCGGACGGAGCCACCGACCCCGTCGTCGTCTATTTCTCCTCCGTCTCCGGCAACACGCACCGGTTCATGGAGAAACTGTGGGCCCGCAAGGTCCGGCTCCCACTGCACACCTCCCATGAACCCCCCGTCATGGAGGAGCCCTACGTGCTGGCCGTGCCCACCTATGGGCGGCCCGAAGGTTCCGGAGCAGTGCCACCCCAGGTGGTGAAGTTCCTGAACGTGGAAGCCAACCGCGCCCTGATGCGGGGTGTGCTGGGGGCAGGAAACACCAACTTCGGCGACAAATTCTGTATCGCCGCAGACAAGATCTCCGCCAAGTGCGGGGTGCCCGTGCTCTACAAGTTCGAGTTGATGGGCACCCAAGAAGATGTGAACAAAGTGAACGAAGGACTGATGAAACTGTGGCAGTGACCACCCACACCTCACACGTCGGCATTGCCGAGTCCGGGCACGACGACCCCTCCGTTCCGGAGAAGTTCCGGGGCATGGGCTACCACGAACTCAACGCAGTCCTGAACCTCTACGACGCCGACGGCAACATTCAGTTCGAAGCCGACCGGCAGGCTGCCCGCCAATACTTCCTGCAGCACGTCAACGAGAACACCGTGTTCTTCCATGACCTGGAGGAAAAGCTGAAGTACCTGGTGGACCACCAGTACTACGAGCCCGAGGTGCTGGACCAGTACTCCTTCGAGTTCATCAAGAAGCTCTCCAAGCAGGCCTACGCCCACAAGTTCCGCTTCCAGACCTTCCTGGGAGCCTTCAAGTTCTACACCTCCTACACGCTCAAGACTTTCGACGGACGTCGTTACCTGGAGCGGTTTGAGGACCGTGTGGTCATGGTCTCCCTGTACCTGGCCGACGGTGACCAGCAGTTGGCTGAGAAGCTGGTGGAGGAGATCATCACCGGTCGTTTCCAGCCGGCCACCCCCACGTTCTTGAACGCCGGCAAGAAGCAGCGCGGTGAAATGGTTTCCTGCTTCCTGCTGCGCATGGAAGACAACATGGAGTCCATCGGACGTTCCATCAACTCCGCCCTGCAGTTGTCCAAGCGCGGCGGCGGCGTGGCCTTTGCCCTGACCAACCTGCGTGAATCCGGGGCTCCGATCAAGAAGATCGAGAACCAGTCCTCCGGCGTCATCCCGGTCATGAAGCTGCTGGAGGACTCCTTCTCCTACGCCAACCAGCTGGGTGCCCGCCAGGGAGCCGGCGCGGTCTACCTGCACGCCCACCACCCGGACATCTACAAGTTCCTGGACACCAAGCGGGAGAACGCGGATGAGAAGATCCGCATCAAGACCCTCTCCCTGGGTGTTGTCATCCCGGACATCACGTTCGAGCTGGCCAAGAAGAACCAGGACATGTACCTGTTCTCCCCGTACGACGTCGAACGCATCTACGGCATGCCCTTCTCCGACATCAACGTCACGGAGAAGTACCACGAGATGGTCAACGACGCCCGGATCTCCAAGACCAAGATCAACGCGCGTGAGTTCTTCCAGACCATTGCCGAGGTCCAGTTCGAATCCGGGTACCCGTACGTCATGTTCGAGGACACCGTGAACAAGGCCAACCCCATTGAGGGCAAGGTCATCATGTCCAACCTGTGCTCCGAGATCCTCCAGGTATCCGAGCCTTCCGTGTACGACGCCGACCTCGGATACTCCACGGTGGGCAAGGACATCTCCTGCAACCTGGGCTCCTTGAACATCGCCCTGAGCATGGATTCCCCGGACTTCGGGCTGACCGTGGAGACCGCCATTCGTGGTCTGACGGCAGTCTCTGACAAGTCCGAGATCGAATCCGTGCCCTCCATCCAGCGTGGCAACTCCATGTCCCACGCCGTGGGCCTGGGCCAGATGAACCTGCACGGTTACCTGGGCCGCGAACACATCCACTACGGGTCTGAGGAAGGTGTTGATTTCACCAACATCTACTTCTACACCGTGGTGTTCCACGCAGTGCGCGCTTCCATGCTGATCGCCAAGGAACGCGGCGAGACGTTTGTGAACTTTGAGAACTCGGACTACGCCAACGGGTCTTACTTTGACAAGTACACGGACCAGAGTTGGCTGCCGGCCACGGACACTGTGCGGGAGATCTTTGCCCGCGCCGGTGTGCACATCCCCACCCAGGACGACTGGCGTGAACTCAAAGCCCAGGTGGCCGAGCACGGCATGTACAACCAGAACCTGCAGGCCGTGCCGCCCACAGGCTCCATCTCCTACATCAACAACTCCACCTCCTCCATCCACCCGATCGCTTCGGCCATCGAGATCCGCAAGGAAGGCAAGCTGGGGCGCGTCTACTACCCGGCTCCGCACATGGACATGGAGAACCTGGAGTACTTCCAGGACGCGTACGAGATCGGCTACGAGAAGATCATCGACACCTACGCTGCTGCCACCCAGCACGTGGACCAGGGCCTGTCCTTGACGCTGTTCTTCAAGGACACCGCCACCACGCGTGACATCAACAAGGCGCAGATCTACGCGTGGCGCAAGGGCATCAAGACGATGTACTACTCGCGGATCCGCCAGCTCGCACTGGAAGGCACCGAGGTCGAGGGCTGCGTGTCCTGCATGCTGTGATCAGCCACGTATCCGCCGAGCGGTGAGTTGTTCCGCCCATCAGCTGTGATGGGCGGAACAACTCGCCGTTCGGCAACACACCAACATCAGCCGAGCAAGGAGAAACCCCCGCGATGATGAGCGAGAAGGTGGAGCTGCTCCACCACAACGTGGAAGCCATCAACTGGAACCGCATCCAGGACCCCAAGGATGACGAGGTTTGGGACCGGTTGACCGCCAACTTCTGGCTGCCGGAAAAGGTGCCGCTGTCCAACGACGTCCAGTCCTGGAACACGCTCACGGATGAGGAGAAGGACCTCACCATGAAGGTGTTCACCGGCCTGACCCTGCTGGACACCATCCAGGGAACCGTGGGTGCCGTCTCTTTGATCCCGGATGCCGTGACCCTCCACGAGGAAGCGGTTTACACCAACATTGCCTTTATGGAGTCGGTGCACGCCAAGTCCTACTCCTCGATCTTCTCCACCTTGGCTTCCACCAAGATGATCGATGAAGCCTTCCGCTGGTCACGGGAGAACAAGTACCTGCAGCGCAAGGCAGACATTGTTCTGGAGCGTTACGTGGGGGATGACCCCCTGAAGAAGAAGGTGGCCTCCACGCTGCTGGAGTCCTTCCTGTTCTACTCCGGGTTCTACCTGCCCATGCACTTCTCCTCCAAGGCCAAGCTGACCAACACCGCGGACATCATTCGCCTGATCATCCGTGACGAGGCTGTGCACGGTTACTACATCGGCTACAAGTTCCAGAAGGGCCTGGAGAAGGAAACCCAGGAACGCCGTGACGAGCTCAAGGACTTCACCTACGACCTCCTGGACGAGCTCTACGAGAACGAGATCGCCTACACCGAATCTCTCTATGACGGCGTGGGCTGGACCGAAGAGGTCAAGAAGTTCCTGCACTACAACGCCAACAAGGCGCTGAACAACCTGGGTTACGAGGCGCTGTTCCCCAAGGAGATGACCGACGTTTCCCCGGCGATCCTCTCCGCCCTGTCCCCGAACGCGGACGAGAACCACGACTTCTTCTCCGGGTCCGGTTCCTCCTACGTGATCGGCAAGGCCGTGAACACCGACGACGAGGACTGGGACTTCTAAGCCCGCTTCCAGACCGAGGTTTCTGCCCGAGAGACTCGCGCTCGGCGGGCAGAAACCTCGGTCTGGGCTGGGGTCAACGTTGGTGGAAGCGAGTTGGGGAGAGGGCCTGGGCTGTTTCCACTGAGCACCACGTCCCGATCAGATCCTCCAACAGCAGATCGGCTGCTGCCCTTGCCAGTGCTGTGCTGGTCTGGAAGCCGTAACCGGACTGCCCGGCCAGCCACAAGAACCCGGCCAGCTCGGGATCGAACCCACAGACCGGCACACCATCCGGTGCTGCAGTGCGTTGCCCGGTCCAGGAGCGCAGGATCTCCGTGATGCGCAGGGAGGTCACCGCGTTGATCTCCTCCACCAGGGCCTGCATCTGTCCCGGATGCGGTCGGGAGTCGCAGGGATCTTGGGGTTCGGCCTCACCGGAGGAAATCAAGGCACCCACCGGATCTGCTCGGTAGTACCAACCACCATCGGCCGTCACCACCACAGGGTGATCCGCAGCAAGCGGCTGTTCCAGGGAGACCAAGGCGGCGGTACGCCGCAACGGCTGCAACCCCAAGGGCTCAGCACCAAAGAGCTGGGAAACCTCATCGGCCCAGGACCCGGCCGCATTGACCACCAGGGGGCTGCGCAGTTCATTTGAGCCGGCCGTGATCTCCCAGGCGTCGTCGTCGTAGGTTGCTGCGGTGACTGGCGCATCAGTGAGGATCTGGACGCCTGCCTCCGTGGCGATCCTGCGGTGCCACTCCAACAATGAGGAGGCATCCAGGCGTACGGCGTCGTCCTCGAACAGGCCGCCAACCAGTGCCTCCGGGTGCATGGGGGAGAGCTCCGGGCAGAGCTCGATCACGGCATCGCGGGAGATTGGGGTGGAGGAAAACGTGCTCTCGGCCGCCAATTGCGCCTTGGAGCCCACCACCACCGTGGGGCATGGCCAGATCACGGGTTCCTCCAGATCCTCCAATCCCTTGGCAAGTTGCGCCACGGTGCGCTCCGTCAGTTCTCGGACCGGCGGTGGCCCGTAAGCGGGGCTCAGGTGTTGAGCGGACCTGCTGGAGGTGTGGTGAGCCAGGGTGGATTCAGCCTCCACCAGAATGATTCGGTGACCGGTGGATCGACGGCGGGTGAGCTCGGAGATCAGGGAGAGTCCCGCGATGCCACCGCCGATCACCACAATCTGTGCGTCTATACGCATACTCCAATCCTCACATACGCACCGTAGTGAACCTGTAGACGCGTGTTGGGGGACGGAAGAGTCGTCACTCGGCGTGTTATCGCCACTTGTCGCAACGATGACAGGGATTCGTCCACTGCTCGGGGGACGGGTCTATGCAGTGCGAGAAGCGTAGTCAGCGCGGATACTGTGGATGTGTCAGGGTGTGCGCAGTTCTGTTGTCTCCCTGCGTGTTCCACCGGGCCCACCAGCCCCCAGGACACCAAGACCTCTGCCGACGTTCGGATGTAGCCGATGCCCAAGGACACTCCGTGCAGCCCTGTGCCCACAGACCTGTACGCCAATCCAGCAGCCCAGTACCACAACCCAGCAGTCCCGTACCACAACCCAGTACTGCATGCAGCCGTGGGTTCCGATCAGACGGCTGCCCCTGTTGACGTCTTCGATGACGACCCCGTCCGATCCCTGCCCGGGCGTCACGCTGCGTCACCGACCGGCAGTTCATCGTCCATGCCCGTGGTGCCTTCTCCGGTGCTGACCTTGGGGTGGGAGCGGCGGCTGAATCTGGTGGCTTTGCGCACGGTCCTGGCCGTGGTGTTCGTGGTCTGTCTGGGACTGGACTTGGGCGGGGTGGCCCCCCAGCGACCCCAGGCGAGTCTGTTGGAGCGCGCTGGAGAATTGGGTTCACCCGCTTTCCTGGGTCAGGTGTCCTTGGGCGCCATGTTTGTCCTGACGGGGATTCTGGTCACCCACTTCTACCTGCGCCGTGCACCCAGGATGGTGTGGGGAAACCTGGTGGCCCAGACCCTGGCCACCCTTGCTTTCACGGTGCTCCCGGGGGTGGTGTTGATTGCGCTGTTCTCTGAGATCGTGGCCGTGTCCACGGTGATCAAAGTGGTGGCGGCCATCCTGCCGGCCTGGGTGCTGGGATGTGTGAGCGTGGCGGTGGTGTTCCGCACCCACTGGGCAAAGGCCAATGTCACGCGGATAGCCCCGGCGCTGATGGTGGTCTCCATGATTTTGGCCTTTGTGGTGGGCAGCAGTCTGTCCAAGCACGCGCCCGTGGTGGGGACGGCCTTGTGGGCGGATCCCACCTTTTCCTGGGCGCAGGCTGTCATGTGCACCACCCATTTGCTCTCGTGCTTTTTTGCGGGCAGTGCTGTGGTGGCCGTGGGGGACCTGTTGTTACGACGCCGCACCCTCCAACGCTTCCTGCTGCCCGTGATCGGGGTGGTGGTGTTTGTGGTGGCACTTCCCCTGGCCATGGCTGGGCTGGATGTTGGCCCACCGTTCCTGGCGTTGGCTTTGCTGCCTGCGGTCATGGTGCCTGTCCCATCGCTGGTGGCGGGCCGTGACTTGTGGATCGGCCTGGTGCTCTACGGGTGGCCCGTGCACCTGATGTTCATGACACTGGGTGCCACCCAGTGGTCTCCCATGGGCAGCGCTGTTCTGGGAGCCACCTTGGCGTTGGCGCTGGCAGCTGTGTCCTGGCGTTACGTGCAGCGGCCTGTGGCCAAGAGGCTGACTCGCTGTGCACCGCAGTCGCGTTCCCGGACGGCACCGGAACCCGAGGTTGAGCAACAGCCCGAGGGCCAGTCGGCGCGATTCCGCCTGTTGGCTGTGGCCGAAGGGGACAAGCTGGCCTGACCCTGTGGTGGTGTCAGCGGGGGAGCCGGGAGCCTAATACAGTTTCAGCCATGACTGATCTCCTGGTGGTTGCCGCCCATCCTGCGGAAACCACATACCTTCCTGCCGGCACGGACGTGGTGCTCACCGGCATTGGGATGTCCCGGGCCGCAACGCACACCACACGCGCCATCGTGGAACGTGTCCCGGATGCCCGCAACAGGGGCAGGCTGACGGTGGTGAACCTGGGCAGCTGCGGTGGTTTGCGCCCCGGTGCTCACGGCATCTTTGAGCCCTCCCTGGTGATCAACCGGGACATCGACGCCGAATTGATGCGAGCCATGGGCTCCGATCCGCAAGAGAGCATCAACCTCACGGAAATGGGGCAGCCCGGAGACGGCTCAGTGCTTGCCACAGGGGATTCCTTTGTGGCCGGCGGCCCCGTACGTGATGCTCTGGAGCAGCGTGCAGACCTGGTGGACATGGAGGGATTCGCCGTGGCCGTGGCCTGTCGGGAAATGGGAGTGGGTCTGCGCATGGTCAAACACGTTTCCGACGACGCCGGCGAGCAAGCCTTGGACTGGGCCACGCGGGTGGACCAATCTGCACGTGCTCTGGCCGACTGGTGGGAGAACTTCCGGTCCGGGGAGAGCCCGGCATGAAACTGATCCGTCAACGCGAATCCCTGGGTGCGCAACAGGACTACCAGGCCGGGGACAACATCCTGCGGGCCGTGCGATCCGGTGCCGCCGGTCCCGTCCTGCGGATCTATCAGCCGCGTCCCACCGTTGCCTTTGGACGCCGTGACGAGCTGCTTCCAGGTTTTGCCGCCGCTGAACGGGCCGTCCAGCGCGCAGGATTCACCCCGCTGGTACGCAAAGTCGGCGGCAGGGCCGCCGCATATCACCGCGGATGTCTGGTGATCGATCACATTGAACCGGACCCGGATCCCAAAGCCGGAATCCAGGAACGCTACCGACTGTTTGCGGACATGGTGGTTGCTGCCATGGAGGAGTTGGACGTACCTGCAGAGGTGGGGGAGATCCCCGGCGAGTACTGCCCCGGTGAACACAGTGTCCACGCCACGGGGCGCACCATCAGCTCCGCATCAGAAACCATCAAGTTGGCCGGTTCCGCCCAGCGGATCGTTCAGGGAGCCTGGTACTTCTCCACCGTCGTCGTCGTGGAGCAGGCCGAACCCCTGCGGTCGGTGCTGACGGATGTGTACCGGTGTTTGGGGCTGCAGTGGAGCCCGTCCACGGCCGGTGCCGTGGAGGACCTGCGACCGGGTACTCGGGTCAGCGACGTCGAGGCCGCGTTGCGAAAGGTTTACGGAATGTATGCACGGCACATGGGGCACGGATCGCTCCAGGAACAGGCCTTCTGATGTGCGGACGATACGTGATTGCACGCTCAGTGGATGACCTGCTGTTCGACGTCCGTGCCGTGGCCGGTCAACCCCTGCAGGACCTGCCCACCGGGGAAGTGCGGGCCAACTGGAACGTGGCTCCCACCAGTGAGGTGCCGATCCTGCTGGAACGCTTGGACGACGACGCCGCTGCCCCCTTGCGCGAACTGCATGTTGCCCGGTGGGGACTGATCCCGGGGTGGGCCAAAGAGGCATCGATCGGAACACGTGCCTTCAACGCCCGCTCCGAAACCGTGGTGGACAAGCCCATGTTCCGCTCAGCCATTCGGCACCGGCGCTGCGCTGTCCCGGCCAACGGGTACTACGAATGGAAAAAACGATTGGATGCCGACGGGCAACCGGTCAAGGCCACCAAGGACCGGCCGGCCAAACAGCCGTACTACGTCCACCCGGCAGACCCTGAGCAGAACATCTGGTTTGCCGGGATCTACGAGTGGTGGCAGGACGTCGATGGCACGTGGGTGCTGTCCTGTTCCATCCTCACCACGGAGGCGCCCTCCACGGATTCGCAGCAGGAGAACCTGGCTGAACTGGGAGAGCTGCACGACCGGCTGCCCATTGCCCTGACGCGCGGCACGCTGGGCGACTGGCTGGACCCCACCCTGGGTGCGGGCAAGGACGCTGAAGCCGAGGAATCGGTCCTGGAACTCGTGGGCAGGGTTCGCCAGGAGGCCACAGAAGCGGCTGCGCCCTGGCAGTTGCGTGCCGTTGGAAGTGCTGTGGGCAACGTCCGCAACAACTCCCCGGAATTGGTGGAGCCCATCCAGGCTCTTTTCTGAGCTTCCGTTTCATCCGGCGCAACGGCGTCGTGGCGCTGAGGACAACACATGCCTGGACTATCTGCTTCCCACGGGAAAACCCGGCGACCCATGGTGGCCCTGATGGATGGTCCCGCGCCGTCGCTACGGGACCAGGTGGCGGCACAACTGCGCCACGCCCTGATTGCCGGTGACTTTTCCCCAGGTGAGGTCCTCAGTGCCCCCACCCTGGCCGTGGAATTCGGGGTGTCAGCCACCCCTGTGCGTGAAGCCATGCTGGATCTGGCCGCAGAAGGTCATGTCAGTCCCATTCGTTACAAGGGGTACCGCGTCACCGAGGTCTCTGAGGAGACACGGCGGCAGGTGTTGCAGTTGCGAGCCTTGATTGAAATACCGCTCATGGTGGAGGTGGCAGGTCGGGGCATCTCCGCCGAGCTGGCCAGAGGTTCGGCCGATCTTGCTGAGCAGAGCATTGATGCTGCAGCTGAGGCGGATCTTGTGCGGTTCATCGGATTGGACATGGAACTGCATTTGGGGTTGCTGGCTGCAGCAGGTAACCCGATTGCCGTCCGGCAGGTGCGGTCCCTGCTGGCCATGACGCGGTTGACGGGGCTCAAGGACCTGGCGGCCAAGAATCAGTTGGTGGACACTGCACGGGAGCACCACCAGATTGTGCAGGCTGCCCAGTCCCGTGACGCCGAACTCATGGGCCAAGTCATGACCCAGCACCTGGGGCATGTGACCGGGGTGTGGGCGGGCAGCAGGAGCCTGAGGCCAACCAGAGGTGAGGCCTGGCGGAAGGATTCTTCCTCGCCTTCTGTGGCCAACTGACATTTAACATTGGACTGTGGCAGAGATCACGCTGCGGCGCCTCGGGTGCTCGCTGCCTCACGACTCATCCTCTGGCGGTGTCCCTTGAACTCCGGTCACCCGCCGCATTCCACACCAACCCCGGAACGCGACCATGAAGTCGCTCTGACCGTGGAAGAACAACGCGAAGGCAAAGCCACCACGGTGGGCGCCAAGAAGACGAACGTTCGCGTGCTCTCCGGATCCTTGGCTGGAAGTTCCATCGAGTGGTACGACTTCTGCCTCTACGCCACTGCATCTGCACTGATTTTCAACAAGCAGTTCTTCCCCACGGACGACCCCTACGTCTCCCAGATGCTCTCCTACCTGCCCCTGGCGCTGACGTTCTTCATCCGTCCGTTCGGTGGCATCGTTTTTGCCCACTTCGGGGACCGCGTGGGACGCAAGGTGACCTTGGTGGTGACTCTGTCCATGATGGGCGGTGCCACGGTTGCCATCGGCCTGCTGCCCACCTACGACCAGGTGAGAATCCTGGCCCCGATCCTGCTGGTGATCTGCCGTATCATCCAGGGCCTGGCCATCGGTGGTGAATGGGGCGGTGCCCTGTTGTTGGCAGCCGGCGCGTTTGCCGTGGTCTCAGCCTTCGGCGAGGACTTCCTGACCGGCATCGGCTGGCGAATCCCGTTCATCGCCTCCATCCTGCTGGTGATCGTGGGCCTGTGGATCCGTGGCGGGCTGGGGGAGACCCCTCACTTCAAGCAAGCCAAGGCCTCCGGGAGCATTCCCAAGATGCCGCTGATCGGCACCTTGCGTCACCACTGGCGCGCGGTCCTGGTGGCTGTGGGCGTGAAGGTGGCGGAAACCGCACCCTTCTACATCTTTGCCACCCTTGCGGTGTCCTATGCCACCGGTGCGCTGGGGTACCCCCAGTCCGCTCCGCTCAACGCCGTGATGTCGGACGCCGGTTTGTCCACGGTGTTGATCCCGGTCATGGGTGCGTTGTCGGACCGCGTGGGACGTTGCACCGTCTACTTCACCGGGGCGGTGTTGATTGCGCTGTTCGCTTTCCCGTTCTTCATGCTGGTGAACCTGGAACAGACCTGGGCACTGTTTGCCGCCGTCATTATCGGCCTGGGCGTGGTGTGGCCTCCGGTCACCGCAACGCCGGGCACCATGTGCTCGGAGATCTTCTCCGCAGAGGTTCGTTACACGGGTGTGACCCTGGGTTATCAGATCGGCGCCGCACTGGCAGGCGGCACCGCCCCGCTGATCGCCACGTTCTTGCTGGCGGAGTTCAACGGTTCCTGGCAGCCCATCTCTGTTTACCTGCTGCTCACTGCTGCCATTTCCCTGACGGCCGTTCTGTTTGCCCCGGCCATCGCCCGGCGGGAAGCTGCCACGGAGGTCACCCCGGTGGCTGCGCAGAACTCCGTTGAGACCTCGAATTCTGCGGAGGTTGACCGCTGATGACCACTGAAGCATCGCAACAGGGCCAGGCCCCGCCGTGGTTCTCCACGGCAGACATCACGGCCGCGGTGTCCCCGGGACGTGCTCGGGAGCTCATTGAAAAGGCCTTGGTGAGCGGCTTTGACCCGGCCACGGATCCCGCCAGGATGCCGGTGCACGCCGGTGACGGGCATCTGCTGATCATGCCGTCGGTCATCGGGGACTGGACCGGCACCAAGGTGGCCTCGGTGTCTCCTGGCAACCCTGAGAGGGGGCTGCCCAGAATCCAGGCCACCTACGTTCTCATGGACACCCAGACCTTGACCCCACGGGCATTGATGCACGGTGATGGTCTGACGTCATTGCGAACGCCTGCCGTGTCAGCAGTGGCTGCCGATCACCTGGCGCACGCACGGACCGCCAAGCTGGTGGTCTTTGGCACCGGTCCCCAGGCACTGGGGCATCTGGAGGCTTTCGCGGCCATCAGGCAGTTCCAGGACGTGGTGGTGGTGGGACGCCAACCGGAGTCGGTGCAAGCAGCAGTGGCATTCGCCCTGGATTTGGAGATGCCTGCCCGTGCGGGGCAGCCGGAGGATGTCACCGATGCCGACGTGATCGTGTGCGCTACCTCCTCGCCCACACCACTCTTTGACGGGACTCTGGTCAAGGACGCCGCTTGCGTGGTGGCCATGGGCTCGCACGAACCCGAGCGCCGCGAGTTGGACGCCGCCCTGATGGGACGCGCCCAGGTGGTGGTTGAAGACACGGTCACCGCCTTGCGAGAAGCCGGGGACGTGGTGCTGGCCATCAACGACGGCACCGTGAACCGCCAAGGCCTGGTGAACCTGGTGGATGTGGTCAACCACCGAGTGGAGGTTGATTTCACCCGTCCGCGGGTCTTCAAGGGAGTCGGCATGAGCTGGCAGGACTTGGCTGTGGCAGGCGGCGTGTTCCAGGCGTCGTCGTCGTGAAGTGACGGGCGAAATATCGGTCCCCACCCCGGCACCCGTGAGGTGCGGGGGCGGGGACCGGTAAGATCGCCTGAGTCGAGCGCGGCCCCGGTACGGCCGTGCCCCAACCACGGAAAGGCAAGAACTCCATGAGTGACCAGGTCCCGGAAAACGGCCCCCAGATTTCGGTGGTGGTGGACGGTGAAACCCGTCAGATCACTGCAGGCACCACCGCAGCCCAGCTCTACACGGACAACCGTGACGTTGTGGTGGCCCACATCAACGGAACCCTGAAGGACCTTTCCACCACCCTCAACGACGCCGACACCGTCACCCAGGTGCTCATCTCCGATCCCGAGGGCCTGGAGGTGCTGCGTCACTCCACCGCACACGTCATGGCCCAAGCGGTCCAGGAACTCAAGCAGGAAGCCAAACTGGGAATCGGGCCGTACATCCGCGACGGCTTCTACTTCGATTTTGACGTCAACGACGCTTTCACGCCTGAAGACCTCAATGCGATCGAAAAGCGGATGCAGAAGATCATCAACACCACCCAGTCGTTCCGTCGTCGGGAAGTCACTCACGACCAGGCCGTGGAAGAGATGGCCGATGAGCCCTACAAGCTCGAGTTGATCGGTTTGGCCCACGGACCGGGCTCAGGTGCTGAGGGTGCCTCCGTGGAAACCGCAGCCGAAGGTGCCTCCCAGGAGGTCGGTGCCGGTGAGCTGAGCATCTACGACAACGTGGACCGCAAATCCGGCGAGATCATCTGGCGGGATCTGTGCCGCGGCCCGCACCTGCCCAACACCAAGCTGATCGGCAACGGGTTTGCCCTGATGCGCTCGGCTGCCGCCTATTGGCGCGGTTCGGAGAAGAACAAGCAGCTGCAGCGCATCTACGGCACGGCCTGGCCCACCAAGGACGAACTCAAGGCCTACAAGGACCGCCTGGCGGAGGCTGAACGGCGTGATCACCGCCGTCTGGGCAATGAACTGGACCTGTTCTCCTTCCCGGATGACATCGGCTCCGGACTGGCTGTGTTCCACCCCCGCGGTGGCTTGATTCGCATGGAGATGGAAAACCTCTCCCGTGAGCAGCACCTCAAGGCCGGGTACTCCTTTGTGAACACCCCGCACATCACCAAGTCCACCTTGTTCGAACGCTCAGGCCACCTGGGGTTCTACAAAGACGGCATGTACCCACCCATGCACATGGACCAGGAGGAGGACGCCGCCGGGAACATCACCAAACAGGGCGCGGACTACTACCTCAAGCCCATGAACTGCCCCATGCACAACCTGGTATTCAATTCCAGGGGTCGGTCATACCGGGAACTTCCGCTGCGGATCTTTGAGTTCGGCACCGTGTACCGCAACGAGAAGTCCGGTGTGGTCCACGGCCTCACCCGCGCTCGCGGATTCACGCAGGATGATGCCCACATCTACTGCACCCGCGAGCAGATGAAGGATGAGCTGGCCCGCACCCTGCAATTCGTGCTGGATCTGTTGACCGCCTACGGGTTGGAGGACTTCTACTTGGAGCTCTCCACACGGGACCCGGAGAAGTCGATCGGTGATGACCAGACCTGGGAGGAGGCCACCCGCACCTTGGAGGAGGTGGCCACCGAATCCGGTCTGGAACTGGTCCCGGACCCGGAGGGTGCTGCCTTCTACGGCCCCAAGATCTCCGTGCAGGCACGCGATGCTATTGGCCGGACCTGGCAGATGTCCACCATCCAGTTGGACTTCTTCATGCCCGAGCGGTTTGAACTCGAATACACCGCCGCCGACGGCACCCGTCAGCGCCCGGTGATGATCCACCGTGCGTTGTTCGGTTCCATCGAGCGGTTCTTCGGTGTGCTCACCGAACACTACGCGGGGGCGTTCCCTGCCTGGTTGTCCCCGGAGCAGGTCCGTGCCATCCCCGTGGCGGATGCTTTCGACGACTACCTGGGCGACGTCGTCGAACGCCTGCGCACGGCAGGGGTGCGGGCAGAACTGGATGCCTCCTCGGACCGGTTCCCCAAGAAGATCCGCACGGCCTCCAAGGACAAGGTGCCGTTTGTGCTGATCGCCGGTGGCGACGACGCCGAGGCCGGTGCCGTCTCCTTCCGCTACCGCGACGGCTCCCAGGAGAACGGCGTGCCGGTGGAGGAGGCGATCGCCCGGATCACGGCTCACGTGAACAACCGCGTGAACGTGGACCCGCGCCCCTCCGCGGTGGCCCAGGAGGAGGACGCGATGTGGGAGTCCCCAGGCGTTGACCCGGAGGCCGGGGGTGCGGCCGGGGAATCGGATGCGCTGAGCACGGGCGGGGAGTCCGGCCAGGACCAGAGCGCACAGGGCTGAGGCACTGATGAGTGAGCAGCAGGCACCCCACCACTGGATTCGACAGGACGACTTCCAGCTGGCTGGGGTGCCTGACGCCTTTCAGCGGCTGTGGACCCCGCACCGATTGGCCTACGTCCGCGGGGAGGACACCTCCGTTCGCACACGCCCCGGGTGCCCGTTCTGCACGGGCCCGGACTACGACGACGCCGAGTCGCTGATCATCCACCGTGGAGAACACTGTTTCGTGATCCAGAACTTGTTCCCCTACAACCCCGGTCATCTGCTGGTGTGCCCGTACCGACACGTGGCGGACCTTGAAGACCTGACCCTTGAGGAACTTGTGGAACTCATGGAACTGACCCGCGATGGAGTGGTTGCCATCCGTGCAGCTGCTTCTCCTGATGCGTTCAACACCGGTTTGAACCTGGGTGAGGCAGCAGGGGGTTCCCTTGCCGCGCACTTACACATGCATGTGGTGCCGCGCTGGGGTGGGGACGCCAACTTCATGCCGGTGACCGCAGGGACCAAAGCCATGATGGACACCCTGGGTTCCACGTGGGAGCTGACACGGGCCGCCTGGCCCAAGCGCTGACCCCGTCCCGGCCCCGCCCGCACCCCCTCCGCCGAGTAGGCCTTTTGATCGCTGCTGACCCACTCAGGGGCGAT
>NZ_JROX01000351.1:0-746 GCF_000800955.1 Kocuria sp. ZOR0020 | reverse complement strand
TGTCCATTGTCACGCTTTGCTTAATATCTACCCTTGTCGTGATTCTATTTCTATTCCAGTTCCTAGAAGCGAAGTTAATGAATAATAAGTTTCTAGGGTCTATTTCAGACGAAGCGTGTTGAATAGTTGTTGTCGGTTGAAATTGAACCTTAGAGAATATCCTTTTAGCTACGTCATGAGCCGATGAAGTTTCCGCTTTTCGGTTGATTGTAGCCTTTCCTTCAAAGATAGTTGAATTGAAAAAGTAGCCATAACTCATTAAATTATTCTTATTAGGGTCAATTAAATAATCAATGATAGCAAAATTTGTCGTTTTAGTTATTGCATTTGGAACATCAAGACTTTCAATCATTGCCCAAAAATAGTTCTTTAATGTAGCTTTATTACTTTCATCTACATCTGTCACAAGATAAACCATATCCAAGTTTAGCTTTTTCTTTTGACCTAGAGCCTCCTCGATTGGAACAACTTCAGGAAAAAGAATTTGAACAATATCCCCAACTTCTACCGAAACCGTCAATGTAGCTGACGAAGTGTAAAGATAGCCTGTTTCCCATAACTCATAGTTAATAACTTGACATCTTGCCTTTGGTATTGGTAGCCCTCTTTTGTCTTTTTTACCATTAGGAAGAGTAAAATCAGATATATTATAATAATTAGGGTTAAAGTTATCATAAACATTAGCTTCTAACATTAAACGAAGTCCGCCTTTCTCTTGATTTTGAACTCTGCCTTAGTTAAATTGA
>NZ_JROX01000350.1:0-351 GCF_000800955.1 Kocuria sp. ZOR0020 | reverse complement strand
CCCGCCGCGGCGACAAGTACGTCACCGTGATCATCGACCTCACCCCAGTGCGAGATGGCACCGGCCCGGCACGGCTGCTGGACAAGGTCGAAGGACGCTCCAAGCAGGCGTTCAAGACCTGGCTGGCCGACCGCCCGCAGGAGTGGCGCGACGCGATCGAGGTGGTCGCGATGGACGGGTTCACCGGCTTCAAGACCGCCACCGCCGAGGCGCTGCCCGACGCGGTCGCGGTGATGGATCCCTTCCACGTCGTCCGGCTGGCCGGCGATGCACTGGACCGTTGCCGCCGCCGGGTCCAGCAGCACACCCAGGGCCACCGCGGCCGCAAGGACGACCCGCTATACCGGGCGC
>NZ_JROX01000349.1:0-1259 GCF_000800955.1 Kocuria sp. ZOR0020 | reverse complement strand
TGACCTGCCCTACGGTTAGGTTTCCACTCTTGGTCGCTAGCTTCCGATGGTGGTGAGTGCCCGCGGGGTGCGGGCGAGGTCGTAATCGTGGGGTGTCGCGTACTCGAGGGAGGAGTGCCGGCGACGACGGTTGTAGAACACCTCGATGTACTCGAAGATCGCGTTCGCGAGCTCGATGCGCGTCTTCCACTTCTTCCGGTTCAGCAGCTCGATCTGCATCGTCGACCAGAACGACTCCATCATCGCATTGTCGAGGCCATCGCCGACGGTCCCGAACGACGGCAGCAGTCCCGCTGAACGGATCTTATGAGTGAAGACCCAGGAGGTGAACTGGACTCCGTGATCCGCATGAACGATCCCTCCGGTCCCTGGCTGACGTGCACGGATTGCCATGTCCAGAGCGTTCACGACCAGGGTGGAGTCCTGTTTGGAGTCGATAGCCCAGCCGATGATCTTGCGGCTGCAAGCATCCAGCACGGCGGCGCAGTAGATCTTGCCCTCCCGGGTGGGATGCTCGGTGATGTCCGTGACCCACAGCTCGTTCAGCGCGAGACGGTGGAACTTGCGGTTGACCAGGTCGTCCGCTGTGGCGACCCCCTTGAGTCGCTTGATTCTGGCTGGGCCTGGAAGGCCACCGATTCCGGCGCGAGTCATGAGGACGGAGATGAGCCGGCTGGAACACGGAATGTTCATTCCGATGGTGAGCTCGGCGTGGATGCGGCGGTAGCCGTAGGTGCCGCGGGAGGCGACGTGGATCTCCCGGATCAGGCCGGTCAGCCAGCGGCGGCGCAGCTCAGTGGCACTGGTCGGGCGCTTTCGGTACCGGTAGTAGCCCTGACGGGAGACGCCCAGTAGGCGGCAGCAGGTGCTTGTGGGTGCCCCGGCGTCGACGAGTCGGTCGATCACCGGGTGCGCCCTTTTGGGGCAACTCCTCCCTCCTCGTCGAGCCACGTCGCGGCCCGGCGGAGGATCGCGATCTCCTGCTCGAGCTGGCGGACACGGCCGCGCGCCGCGCGGAGCTCGGCAGATTCCTGGCTGCTTAGTCCCGGCCGGCGGCCGTGGTCGATATCGTCCTGTCGCAGCCAGTTGTGGAGGGTGACCTCGTGGATGCCCAGGTCCAGTGCGGTCTGCTTGACCTGGCGGCCCTCGCGGACCAGAGCGATGGCACGGGCACGGAACTCGGGAGGGTACGGGCGTGGCATGCGAAGAGCCTTCCATGAAGACCATCGACTAGCGACGTCAACTGGAAACCGAGCCAT
>NZ_JROX01000348.1:0-227 GCF_000800955.1 Kocuria sp. ZOR0020 | reverse complement strand
TTAACGGTTATGAAGTTATTGAACCTAAATTTAAGTTTTATAACTTCTCTGATAAGACTAGGTTTGCACCTTTATATTATGCTGGAGAAGAAGAACTAACTAGTGATAAAGAATTTGCAAAAGAGGTTGAAGAAGATAGCGAAGAATATGTGGCTTTGAAAATTTTAGGTTTCCTTAAAGCAGAAGTATGATAACATCTTTTGAATCACTAGCTAAAAGGCGATTGA
>NZ_JROX01000347.1:0-572 GCF_000800955.1 Kocuria sp. ZOR0020 | reverse complement strand
CTTTTCCTTTTGGTTTTTCTTCCTGTGCGTTAAGTTCATTCTCAATTTTGATAATTTCAATTGAATTTTCTGAAAGTGTTTTTTCCAATTCTTGTACTTTAGGCAAGTCTTCAATTGCATTTTTTACTTCAAAGCCACTAATTTGAGATTTTAAAGATACGTTATTTTCTTTAAGTTCTGCCAAGCGGTTCTGTTTTTCGATTAAATCAGGTTTATTCATATTTCTTTTTAATATCCTCAATTTCTTTCAAAGCGTTACGGCTTTCAATAATTTTGTTACGTTCTTCTGTGAGTTCTTCGCCCAATGCATTTTGAATAAACTTTGCGTTAGGGTCAGCTGGTACTGAAACAAGAGAAATCTCTTTAAACTGTGCTTTATTTACAACTAGAGCATCATTTTCATTAAACTCATAATCTGTAATGTAATAGGCAATTGATAGTGAATCAAACGCTCCATTTTCCACAGCTTTGTTAATGTTTGGTGCATTGTCGTAAAGCGTAAAGTCAGTCAGGTATTTATTAGAAGCTAAGTCATAATAAACTTTCGCGTCCCCAATGACTTCACTAGATCC
>NZ_JROX01000346.1:0-494 GCF_000800955.1 Kocuria sp. ZOR0020 | reverse complement strand
ATCTAAACGATTAAATCAAGATAGTATAAACAAATTCATAAAAGAAAAAAATGGAATTAAGTATTGACAAATATAAAATAATTTGATATCATGATATAAGAAAAGGAGAAATAAATGAAAATTTACTATGTGGCACTAACAACTGATAAAGACACAGTGGCTAAAAATTATAGCGGAAAACGATTATCTCTTTATACAAAAAAACACGAAGCTATTAAGACTTGTGTTTTATTAAATTATCAATGGGAGCTATTTTTCGGAAATGGAGCAAAAGAAGAAAAGCCGTTCAAAGTTTATTGCGTAGAATCAGAGCCAATGGAGGTAACTAGTGACTAAATTGAGAAAAAACCAGGTGGCATTAGTCGTAGGATTAAAAAAGGTTATAAATTGAGAGGCATGAAAGTTGAATTTATTTGATAAAGTAAGTACAGCTAAGGAGCTTAATAGGTTTAAGGCTTGACTTTTCAAGTCTTTTTTGTTATTATATACTAAAG
>NZ_JROX01000345.1:0-2925 GCF_000800955.1 Kocuria sp. ZOR0020 | reverse complement strand
CCTCCAGCGCCCGCAGGATCCGCATCCGCCTGCCCGAGACCTGGCCCTGGCAACAGGGATTCGAGCGGCTCTTCACCGCCGTCCACCCGCCACCGCAACCGGCATAACCACCCGACCACCCGCCGGGCATCGGCACAACCGAAAGAACATCAGTGGAACACCACCGGTAGCGAGGCCGGCCACCACGTCACGCCAAAAAACGGCTCAGTGCCGATCCGGGATATCGGCCGCCGGCCCGAACCTGAGTCGGTGGATCGAGGCTTAGCCAGGGTGCGCCGGCGTCGTCGTTACACCCCGCCCCAACCCGCCCCGGGAGATCACCACCAAGTGATGAGATGACACCCCGTTGCCGGTGATCTCAGCAATTAGCGGTGATGTCACGGCCGGTAGTGCGGAGGACGCGCCTCAGCGGTACAGCGCCAACAGCGCTTCCACGATCGGGCGGTCCGCCGGGATCCATTCGAGGTCCCGGGCGGCCTGTCCGGCGTCTTCCATGGGGATCCAGCGCAACTCAAGGTGGTCGGCGCCGTCGTACTGGTGGCCAAGCATCAGCTCACCGTCCACCACGGTGGCGGTCCAAACCCGCATGGCTGCGGAATCCTTCAACGGCCAGCCTTGCGGGTGTGGCCCCGGGATCTCCTGGTGAAGTCGAAGGTCAACGTCGAGTTCCTCGGCGCACTCGCGGATCAGGGCGTCCTGGCAGGTGGCGTCTTCCGGGTCGGCCTTCCCGCCCGGGAACTCCCACATGCCGCGCAGGGTCTCCGGGTAGGCGCGCTGAGCGGCCAGGAAACGGGCGGGGTTCTCAGGGTCGTCCAGGACGGCGGCCCCCACAACTTGGGTACGGAACACGTGGTCCTGCGGATAAGACTCGGGACTGTCACTTTCGGCGGTCACCGGATCAGCGTAACCCGCCTGTGAATCTGTTTCACATTGTGCAGCTTCACGCACCGAACGACGACGGCGCCCGCCCACCCTCAGCGCCGTTGCGCTCTGGCGGAGGCGTAGAGGCACAGGGTTGCAGCTGTGCCCACGTTGAGGGACTCGGCGCGACCGTACAACGGGACCGCCACGCGGTGCGCTGCTGCCTGCTTCTCCGTGTCTGAGAGGCCCTGTGCCTCATTTCCGAACAACCACACGGTGGGTGTTGCCAGGTCACAGGCAACCGATGCGCCGGTCAATGGGGCATCCTGGAGCTCATCCAGGTTCAGCGCGGCATATCCGTCGGCGGCCAACATTTGCGCTCCCACGGCTCCAGCCGCGCGCACCAGATCGGTGAACTCCACCTGGGTGAGGACCGGCAGGTGAAACAGGGAACCTGCAGTGGAGCGCACGGTCTTGGGGTTGTGCAGATCCACGGAGCCACTGGTCAGGATCACGGCATCGGCACCGGCGGCATCAGCGGCGCGGATGATGGTTCCGGCGTTGCCCGGGTCCTGAACGCGGCACAGGGCTGCAGTCAGTCGTGCCGGCCCGTGGGGGTTGGTCTCACCCGCAGGCCCCAGTACGTCGGCCATAGACACCGTGGGAATCCGACACACCGCCACGGCCCCCTGCGGGGTCTGGGCGTCGGAGATGACCTTCAGGACCTCGTCAGTCACCAGGCGGATGAACACTCTGTGCGGCCCCGCGCCGTCCGCCACGGCCTCAACCAACTGGGCGATGTCCGGGTGACGATCCAGGCAGGATTCCGTCACGTAGAGCGCATCCAGGACAGGCAACAGGGCTGAGGATGCCCCACGGGGCGTCGTCGTCGCGGGGACCTGGAAAGATCCCAAGGCAACGTGCGTGGACAAGGCCTCCCGCACGTTCTGCGGCCCCTCCGCCAGGAACAAACCCTGTTTGGAACGCGCAGAACGCCTCGCCAAACCCGCAACTGTCCTGACCCGATCGGCTCGGGGGTTGGACAGCAAGGATTCGGCGAGGCGTTCCGAAATGCTCACGTCAGTGCGCGTCTGAGGGTGACTCAGGCGGCGTCGCGCGGAGCGGAGGTGTCAGCCGGCAGAGCGTTCTTGGCAACCTCAACCAGCGCCACAAAGGCAGCGTTGTCGTTGACGGCCAGCTCGGCCAGCATGCGACGGTCAACCTCAACCTCAGCCAGCTTCAGGCCCTGGATGAAACGGTTGTAGGTCAGGCCGTTGGCGCGAGCAGCAGCGTTGATGCGCTGGATCCACAGGCGACGGAAGTCACCCTTGCGGGCGCGGCGGTGATCGTAGTTGTAAACGTACGAGTGGATGACCTGTTCCTTGGCCTTGCGGTACAGGCGCGAGCGCTGTCCGCGGTAGCCGGAGGCGGCTTCCAGGGTGGTCCGACGCTTCTTGTGGGCGTTTACCGCCCGCTTCACACGTGCCACGTGTGTACTCCTTACGGTCTTGCTCCCGGTTCAACGCGGGAACGGCTTACAAGTTTTGGGGTGCGGAGCTGAACATCAGCCCGCCAAGTGCTCAATGAGCCAGGGTCACTTGCCCAGCATCTTCTTGACAACCTTGGCCTCACCGGGGGTGACGATCTTGTCACCGGCCAGGCGGCGGGTCAGTCGCGAGGACTTGTGCTCCAGGTAGTGGCGGCGGTTGGCCTGCTGACGCTTGACCTTGCCCGAACCCGTGATCTTGAAGCGCTTCTTGGCACCCGAGTGGGTCTTCATCTTCGGCATGTCGGCCGTCTCCTTGTTTCTCTCACCGCGGTCGCGGTGCGTCACCGTCCTGGTGACCTGGTCTGCGCTGTGCCGCGCTGGGGTTGCGCGGCACAGCCCTTAGGTGCTCGTTCTGCTCGATCCCTGGCGGGTTCAGCAGGTGAGTCGGGTCAGCCCTTGCTCGGACCCGGCTTGGGGCCGGGCTTGGGAGTTGCGCCGGGCTTCGGCGCGGGGCTTGCGGAACCGCCCGGTTTGGGGGCTGCTCCTGGCTTGGGTGCCGCACCGGTTGCGGCGGG
>NZ_JROX01000344.1:0-601 GCF_000800955.1 Kocuria sp. ZOR0020 | reverse complement strand
CGCCAGTGTCGCTCGAGGACGAACAGCAGTTCGTCTTGTCCCAGGGGCCGGTACTGGTGGGCGAAACCGACCCGGCTGTAGAACTGGGGGTAGTGGCTGAACTGCTTCTCCAGGCCGGGCATGCCGATCAGGATCAGGGCGATGTCGTCGCGGTCGTAGCGATCGCGCAGCAGTTCCAGAGCGGCGGGACGCAGTCGTTCGGCCTCGTCGACGATGATCAGCTCCACGTAGTTCCTGCCGTCTCGCCATCCCCAGGCCTCGGGAGTGGCCGTGCCGGGAGGTACGAGGTGCTGCTCGATGCACATGTTGGTGCGGGTGATGGCTTGGGTCAGCTCGTCCTTCAGGGTCCGCGGGGTGGTCAGCACGCTGGGGGTGTAGAGCACGGTGCGGCTCCGGTTCAAGGCGGCGTAGATCTTGGCGTCGTTGTCGGAGCGCGGCCCCCAGTAGGTCAGCAGGTCATGAGCCTTCTCGTAGTGTGCGTAGCGGCGCGCGGAGAGTGTCTTTCCTACGCCGGCTGATCCGAAGCACAAACCGATGGTGTGCCCGCGGCGCACGGCGTCGGCGAACTCGGTGAAGCGGCGGTGCTCCTTGGTGACGATGA
>NZ_JROX01000035.1:0-308 GCF_000800955.1 Kocuria sp. ZOR0020 | reverse complement strand
TTCGCTACATGGGTTAAAGATAGAGAAGCAATGAACCCACCTTTCAAACGTAGACTTGTGATTGACTTAACGGTTATTTTATCCCTGTGGGTTTTATATGCGGTCTTCTTCTTTACACAAACTCCCTCAACTTCTGATATTGCCAAAACTGTGATTGACGTAGGTTTATTGTACTTTGTAGGGCAATTTATTTATTTGGTCGCAAAAATCAGTCCTATGTTCGACGGTTTGGTTAAACTTATGAAAAAGAACGGTGTAAGTGTTCCAGAAGTAGAAGAAGAACAAACGGAGGATAAAAAAGAATGAAT
>NZ_JROX01000343.1:0-203 GCF_000800955.1 Kocuria sp. ZOR0020 | reverse complement strand
AATACCTGCATTGTATACCAGCCTGCAAGCTCTTCATAGTTAAAATGATGTTTAAAGTATTCGTTAAGTTCCATACCGTATTCATTGGCATAGTGCTTATTTGTACCATAATTCATTAGATGTTACCCCCAATCCATGCAATAAGCAACGTCGCAAGCATACCTATCCAAGTGATAGCGATAAGTGTAAAGCCGACACCTGCA
>NZ_JROX01000342.1:0-402 GCF_000800955.1 Kocuria sp. ZOR0020 | reverse complement strand
ACGTTCGCATTAAAAATGATGACGCTGAAATTGCTTCTGAAGTTGGAGTAGATGAAATTATTGTCTATACAGGTTCAAAAGCACTCAAACCTACTGTATTGGTAGACCAAAAGTATCACATTGATATGCAAGACCTTACAAAAGTTGATGCCTTTGAATGGAAAACTAACAGCAACATGATTTTGGTAGAAACACTAACAAGCGGTCATGTTGAAACTTATAACGCTGGTGCAGTAATTACAGTAGCATAAGAATAAAATGGAGGAAGTAAATGATAGATTATATTAAGGTCTATTGTGGTATTCCGATTTTAGTAACAGCTTATGATAGTAAACTTATCTTATTCCGTTCAATAGCTATTAAATTGCTAGAAAAAAATGGTATTAAAGCTGACGAAACAAG
>NZ_JROX01000341.1:0-9517 GCF_000800955.1 Kocuria sp. ZOR0020 | reverse complement strand
AGTGCGCTGGTGACCGGTGCGGCCTCCGGCTTGGGGTCTGCTGTGGCAGCCTCACTGGCCGCCCAAGGAGTGCACGTGGTGGGCGTGGACCTGGACTCCGGCATCACCAGGGCGCAACAAGCTGGTTCTGTTCCTGATGGCGTGACCCTGGTGGCTGCCGACGTCACGGACGGAGCCGCCGTTGACGCCGCTGTGGAAACCGCCCAGGCGCTGGCCCCTGTGCGGACCGTGGTCAACTGCGCAGGCATTGCCCCGGTGGCGCGGATCGTGGGCAAAAAGGGCCCACATGACCTGGGTCTGTTCCGCACCGTGATAGAGGTCAATCTGATCGGCACCTTCACCGTTCTGGCACGCGCTGCGGCGGTCATGGCGCACAACGTTCCCCTGGAGGGCGGGGCGCGCGGCGTCGTCGTGAACACCGCCTCCGTTGCGGCCTTTGAAGGCCAAGTGGGGCAGGCGGCTTACGCGGCCTCCAAAGGTGGGGTGTACTCCATGACCATTGCTGCCGCCAGGGATCTGGCAGGGGTGGGGATCCGGGTGTGCACCATTGCCCCCGGCATCGTGGAGACCCCCATGATGGCCGGGATCACCCCGGAGTTCCGGAAGGAACTGGAAGCCAACGTCCAGTTCCCCAAGCGCCTGGCAAGACCGGAGGAATACGCGCAGCTGGTGCAGATGATCGTGGAGCACGACTACCTCAACGGCGAAACCATCCGCATGGACGGTGCGCTGCGGATGCCCCCGCGCTGAACACAGGACCACATTACCAACGACGACGCCGCGGGGAACCCCGCAGGAGAAGGAGACCACTGTGGGTGCACCGCAGGACTACCGACTGGGTGAATACCTGGGCACTGATTTTCTGGATGTTTTCAGTGACGTTGATGCAGATGACCGCGCCCACTGGGACCGGGCCAAGCAGTACGCGGAGGAAGTCATTCCGGTGATCGGTCAGGCCTGGGACAAGGCCGAATACCCATTGCATCTGGTCAAACGGATGGGTGAGCTGAGGCTGCTGACCGACGGCCTGGACATCCCGGGCCTGGAACCCATGTCCCCTCTGGCAGCAGGTTTGGTGACCATGGAGATCTCCCGGGCGGATGGCTCCATGGGAGCGGCCGCAGCAGTCCAAGGTGGACTGGTGCTGCGCTCGCTGGCGTTTTTTGCCAGCGAGCAGCAACGGGAGAAGTGGCTGTTGCCCATCGCCACAGCAGAGGTGCTGGGCTCTTTTGCGCTGACGGAGCCGGATCACGGCTCCGACTCCGTGTCCCTGGAAACCACCGCGGTGCGCGACGGGGAGGAGTGGGTGATCAACGGGAACAAGCGATGGATCGGCAACGGCGCCTCCGGTGGCATCACCATCGTGTGGGCAAGGAACCCGGAGGACAACCAGGTCAAGGGCTTCATTGTGGACCAGGAGACCCCCGGGTACACAGGTGTGCCCATCGCCGGCAAGGGCGGCATCCGGGCCATCCACCAGGCGGACATCACCCTGGAGAACGTCAGGGTGCCTGCTGATGCGCAGTTACCCGGTGTCACGTCATTCAAAGACGTCTCCAAGGTCCTGTCCGAAACCCGCCTGAGCGTGGGATGGTCCGCGCTGGGCCACGGACTGGCCATGTTTGATGCGGCCTTGAACTACTCCAAGCGTCGCACCCAGTTCGGGCAGCCGCTGGCCACCAAGCAGATGGTCCAAGAACGTCTGGTGCAGATGCTGGAGGAGTTGACCAACATGCAGCTGCAGTGTGCACGGGCCACGGAGCTGCAGGCTGCGGGCACCTTGCGTCCCCAGCAGGCTTCCCTGGTCAAGTACCACAACACGCGTGCTGCCCGGCGGATCGCATCCCTTGCCCGGGACATGCTGGCCGGCAACGGCATGTTGCTGGAGAACCACGTGATCCGTCACCTGCTGGACGTGGAGGCCATCCACACCTACGAAGGCACTGAATCCGTCCAGGCCCTGATCCTGGGCCGGGAGCTCACGGGCCACAGCGCCTTCGCCTGAAGTGGCGCACATAGGATGGTGTCCATGAGCACCGAGCTGAACGCCCCTGACCTGGACACCGCCCGTGAGCGATTGCGTGAACTGATCGTGGAGCTGGCCGTGGTCCGCGGCAAGGTCACGTTGGCATCCGGGATCGAGGCCGACTACTACGTGGATCTGCGCCGCGTGACCCTCCACCATGAAGCCTCCCGGCTGGTGGGGCAGGTGATGCTGGGCATGCTGGATGATGCCGGTGTGAATTTTGACGCTGCAGGCGGGCTGACCATGGGGGCTGATCCCGTGGGTCACGCCATCATGCGCACCGCCGGAGACCAGGGGCGCGCCGTGGATACCTTTGTGGTGCGCAAGGCGCAGAAGTCCTACGGCATGGGACGCCAGGTGGAAGGCCCGGCGGTTGAGGGGCGCAACGTGGTGGTGGTCGAGGACACCTCAACCACCGGGGGATCTGCGCTGACTGCTGTTGAGGCCTTGAAGAAGGCCGGTGCCAACGTGGTGGCCGTGGCCATCATCGTGGACCGCGCCACCGGGGCCAAGGAACGCATCGAGGAAACCGCGGGAGTGCCCTGCCTGTACGCCTACGGCAAGGACGAACTCGGTCTTGACTGAGCCGGTGGCAGATCCTGGTGCGTCGACCGAGCGCCCGGAGGTGGGGGTTGGTCCCTGGGAGGGGCCCTTGCCGGAGGGCAACCACTGGGATCCGGAGCTTCTGCGCGACGGCGATCGCCGCAACGTGGAAGACGAGTTCCGGTACTGGCGCCTGGAGGCAATCGTTGCCGAGCTGGATTCGCGCAGGCATGCCTTCCACGTGGCCATTGAGAACTGGGAGCACGATTTCAACATCGGCTCCGTGGTCCGTACCGCCAACGCGTTCAATGCGGGCGGGGTGCACGTGGTCGGTCGTCGTCGTTGGAATCGGCGGGGTGCCATGGTCACGGATCGGTATTTGAGCGTTCACCACCACGCTTCAGTGGCGCAGTTCCTGGACTGGGCCCGGGGTGAGGGGTTCGCCGTGCTGGCCGTGGACAACGTGGAGGGCTCGGTGCCGATCGAGACTTTCGAGCTCCCGGAGAAGTGTGTGCTGGTGTTCGGCCAGGAAGGCCCCGGGCTCTCTGCCGAGGTCACGGAGCGCGCTGATGCTGTGCTGGAAATCAGCCAGTTCGGTTCCACACGTTCCATCAACGCGGGTGCTGCAGCGGCCGTGACCATGCACGCGTGGATCCGCCGCCACGTTTTCGGGCAGACTCCCACCCCCTGAGATCACCACTTGCTGCTGAGGTCACCTGCAGTTGTGTGTCATCTCAGCAGCAAACGGTGATCTCACATAGGAAACATGGGCCTGACCTGCCGTCATGCTGCACGGTTGCCACGGTGTGACCAGCGTTGCCCGGCGTGACCTTACCCACCTCCGCATCAACAAACTAGTTCTGACATGGGCAAACAATGCATTACTACTCATGAGTAGGTTTTTAGACCTGAATCACGTTGCAGCAGTAGTGCAATTGTGAACGCCCGGAAGCACATTGAAGCCATCAAGTTCGGGCGCATCCAGGCACGCGGTTTCTGATCCGCAGCCAAGTTCGAATCCGGCGGGGGCCGGGTTGGGGACTTCCGGGGCGTCGCAGATCATCCTTTGGGGAGATGGATTCATGGGCTCTTTTGCTGCTGTCCTGCAGGACACCTACAGTCGCCGTCGAGCGTCGCTGATTGCCGCAGTGCTGGTGGCAACACTGGCCGTGCCGGCTCTGGTGGGGGTTGTGCCCGCCACTGAAAGCGGTCTGTTGATCGTGGCCGGCGTGGTGATCGGTGTGATCACCGTGCTGCTCATGCCGAACAAGCGGCTCAACGCGGCCGTCACGGGTAGCTCTGACACCCGCGGCACCTTGGGGCAGGGCATTGCCTTGGCCCTCTACCTCTCCCCGCTGGTTCTGTTGAACCTGGTGTTCCCCCTGGTCACCCCGGCCATCAACAACCAGGAAGTCGGGGGAGTGACCCTGACCTACATTGTGCTGGCCAGCTCCATCACCACCCCGTGGTTGGCTCAGGCTGCTTGCATGCCGGCTTATCGCGGTCTGGCGCAGCTCATGGGCGACAAGGACATGTCCCAGATCGTCCCCCGCTTTGTTCAGGGCTGGGTGCCCATGCTGGTCCAGGCCCTCCCCTTGGTGGCCGTGTTTGCCCTGCCGTTGTGGCTGGTCAGCGGTTGGTCCGCGCAGGCCATGGGGCTCTACGCCCTGCTGTGCGTGCTGCACCTGGTGTTTGTCCAGTCCTTGGTGATCGCCAACATCGGTGAGCGCCGGGGCCACTGGGCCGTTGCCTGGATCGCCTACGCCGCAGCGCTGGCCGTGGCTCCCACCTGGGTCTGGCTGCCACCCGTTGCTGCCACGCTGACCCAGCTGTTCTTCATCCGGGGCCACCTGCGTCACGTCACCGCACTGATCCGCCTCCCGCACCGTGATGTGGCCAAGGATCTGCTGCGCGGCCTGCTGCTGGGTTCCGTTCTGTGGGGGGACAAGTTCATCCTGTTCATGGTCACGGACGGTCAGTTCCAGGTGATTGTGGTCTTCATGGCCATGCTGCCGGCCGTGCTGGCTTACAACTTCTACTTTGTGAACCTGGCTCCGGCGGTGGACAACAACATCCGTGGCTTGCACACCGCCATCCAGGGTGAGCCCATCAAGGACCTGGTCAACACCTCCGCCGAACTCTCCCGTGTGATTGACCGCTCCGTGCTGCGAACCGGCGCCCTGGGCATGTTGCTCACCCTGGCCTGCTCGTTGGTCCTTGAGGTTCTGGTCCCGGAACAGGCCGGTCTGGCCGTGGGGATCGCGCTGGCCTCCTGGGCCTTCATGATGCTCACCATGCTCAGCTACGAGCTGGACTACATCGGCGAACGTCACCTCTCCCAGTGGCTGGCCGCCGCGCACCTGATCGTGATGATCGCAGCATTCGCCCTGGTGCCGAGCGTGGGCGCCTACTTGATCATCGTCACCGGTGACCTGGCCCTGGTGGCCGTGGCCTGGTGGCTCTACAAGCGCGCCTGGTCCCAGCCGGAGTACACGCTCTTCTGGCGTCACGCCGTCACGTGGTGAGCCCCGTTCGTCGTCGTGGGTGTTCATGCAATCCCACGACGACGACGCCCCGCTCACCTTCCCGCCTCACCTCCCCTGTGCAGGGCTGAGGTTGGCGAACCCCCAAGAAGTTTTGACTCTGAAACGGATTGCATCATGAAGTTCCTGGACAAGTTCACCCAGCAGTTCAAGAAGACCAGCCAGACCAGCACCGAACTCAACGCTGCGCAGATCGCCTACAACGGTGACTACCCGGAGGTGGACGTCGCCATCGTGATGGAGTCCACCTACCCCTACCTCAAGGGTGGGGTGTCTGCGGTGGTGCATGACATCGTGGTGGAGAACCCGGACGTGGAGTTCGGCATCATTCACATCGCGTGGGATTCCAAGGCGCCGCACGAGGATCTCTACGGCATGCCGGGCAACGTCAAGTGGGTGCGCATGGTCTACCTGTCCATGGAGGAGCATCGCCACGACTTCAGCTCAGCCCGTGTGGCGGACCTGAACATGACCTCGCGGGAGCGTCGTGAGCTGACCGACCGACTCTTCAATGCGCTGAAGGTCCTGGCCAACCAGGATCCGTCCAAGCGTGAAGTGGATGCCCTGTGGGAGTTGCTGGACGAGGGTGTCCTGGAATCCACCCGCCGGTACCCGCTGTGGGCCCTGCTGGGATCGCGTGAATTCATGATGGGCGTGGGCCGGCACCTGCCGGAGCTGGGGCTGTCCCTGTCCGAGGCTTTCTGGACGCTGCGCAACTTCTTCTCCCTGGGGCACGCCGTGCTGGCGGAGACCATGCCGCGGGCCAAGGTCTACCACGCGCACACCACCGGGTACGCATCCCTGATGTCTGCTGCGGCCGCCCGTGAGCACGACACCTCCTTCCTGCTGACCGAGCACAACCTCTACGTGCGTGACACCGTGAACACCCTGCTGGGGCGCAACATGGCCTTGCCGCTGACCTCCCACGACTACAGGGAGTTCGACGTCACCGCGGAGGAGCGGGCCTGGATGGCATGGTGGACGGAAATGGGCCACTTCTGCTACCCGTCCGCGCAGGTCATCACCTACTTGTACCCGTCCGCCATTGCGGAGGCCGCCTCCCTGGGCACGGACGTGGACAAGTCCGTGGTGGTTCCCAACGGCATGGTGATCGAGGAGTTCGACCGTCCCTACCGTGCCCGGGCGGAGGCCATGGAGTCGATCTTTGCCAACCCCAAGGAGCACCGCTGGAGCCTGGTTTACATTGCGCGTCTGGTGCCCATCAAGGGACTGCTGGATCTTCTGGAATCCATGGCCATGCTGCGGGAGATGGGCTACCCCAACGTGCACCTGAACGTGCTGGGCCCCACCGAACACGATCCCGGGTACCACCAGGCCTGCGTGGAGAAGATCGCTGCGTTGCAGCTGGAGGACATGGTCACCATTCACGGCACCGTGAACGTCCGCGAACACCTGCACGAGTACGACCTGTTGGTGCTGCCGTCCTACAACGAGGGCAGCCGATCGTGGTCCTGGAGGCCATGGCCGCGGGCATCCCCACCGTGGGCACGGACGTTGGCGGCATGAAGCAGCTGATCCACGATGACCTCACCACCGGTGATGGCCGCGTGTATGAGGCCTGCGGTGAACTGGTGGTGGCCGGTGACATCCAGATGATGGCTGAAGGCATCCACCGCGTGGTTTCCAACCCGGAGCTCTACAAGACCTATTCGGTCAACTCCCGCGAGCGCGTGCAGAACTTCTTCCAGCTGCACGAGGTCATGGCCAACTACAACCAGCTCTACCGCATGCTCGGTGACACCGCCGGTGAGCGCAACGTGCGCTACGAGGGCGCCTCCGAGGTGGCCCACCGCCGCATGGATCCGATCACGGAGTCCCTCATGGTGGTCTCCCCGGATCAGGTGGAGTCCACGACCGCCACCGGTGTGGAGCAGGCACGCAAGGCTGCCGCCTCCATGCCTGAGGTCGAGCCCATCCATGAAGGAGACCAGTGGCTGGAGCTGGATGCTGAGCACGCACGCCCGGGGTCGCCCCGGCACCGTGCGTGAGGAGTGATTCATGAGTGGGGTGGGGGCGTGGATCCGGTACAAAGACCCGATTCAGGCGCATGAGATCGACTTTGCGGTGGAGCACTACCGGGCTGCGATTCTGCAGCCCTGGGAAGTGGAGGCCGCCGCCGAGCTCAAACGCCGACGCCCGGACATGACGGTGCTCTGTTACAAGTGCCTGTCCTCCACCAGGGATTACGAACCTGGTCCGGTGTTCACCTCCGGAGTCAGTTCTACGGAGGCCGAACGGGAGGGTGGGGACTGGTTCGCCACTCGCCTGGACGGCAGCCGCATTGAGTGGGAGCGTTACCCGCGGCACTGGCAGATGCGGGTCTGGGACCCGGCCTACCGGCAACGGTGGGTGGCCAACGTGTCTGCCGAACTGGCTGATTCGCCGTTTGACGGGGTCATGGCGGACAACGACGTCTTTGACGACTATTACGGGCTGAACCTTCCTCTGACCGGGTTGGATTCCATGTCTGAATTGCGGGCGGCGCTGGGTGAGTTGGTGGCTGCCGCGGGGGCTGCGTTACGGGAGCGGGGCAAGATCCTGGTCCCCAACATTGCGGAATCGCGGCGCGAACCCGGCCGGTGGGACACTCACGCGCAGTGGGGTGGCGGGTTCGAGGAGGTGTGGCTGGGCTGGAATCCTGATGAGCTGTTCGAGCCCTACACGGCACATCAGCAACTCGGGCAGGCCGCCGGGCCGGGCATTTCCATCCTGCGGGTGCCCACCCACGGTTCGGATGACCACCCCAATTTTCTGTACGGACTGGCCGCCTTCTGGATCTTCGGTGATGGTTCCGGGGCCTATTCGGCAACGGGCCATGATGACTACTCCCAGCTGCAGTACGTGCCGGAGCTGGACTTCCAGCTGGGCTCCCCGTTGGGGCCGCCGCAACAGGTGGGGGACACCTGGACGCGGGAGTTCAAACACGGTTTTGCCGCCGCCAACCTGGCCAAGGATCGGCGGATGCGCCGCAAGATCAAGGTTCCCCGCGGCATGGTGGACGCCTCCGGTGAGCCTGTGGCACGAAAACACGTGCTGCATGCCCACCACGGGTTGGTCCTGCGCCGGGGCTGACGTCGTCTCCACCGCTGAGATCACCACTTGCTGCTGAGATGACACCCAGTTGGGGGTCATCTCAGCAGCAACCGGTGATCTCACGAGTCAGGACCTCACGGCACCTGATGGCATCACCCTGACGTTGCCCACAACGGGCCAGTAGACTGGGCAGCAGTGCCGCCGTGCACACGTGGCCGGTGGCAGCCCAAGGCACTCGACGAAGAAGGAGCCAGCATGCCCATCGCAACCCCTGAGGTCTACAACGAGATGCTCGACCGGGCCAAGGAGAAGGGTTTCGCCTACCCGGCGATCAACGTCACCTCCTCCCAGACCCTGAACGCAGCCATCCGTGGTTTTGCTGAGGCCGGCTCTGACGGCATCATCCAGGCTTCCACCGGTGGCGCTGCCTACTGGTCCGGCTCCTCCGTCAAGGACATGGTCCGCGGATCCCTGGCCATGGCTGCTTTCGCCCGTGAGGTGGCCAAGAACTACGACGTCAACATTGCCCTGCACACGGACCACTGCCCCCAGGACAAGCTGGAAGGCTTTGTGCTGCCGCTGCTGGCCGAGTCCGAGGCGGCTGTGGCCCGCGGCGAGGACCCCATCTTCCAGTCCCACATGTGGGACGGCTCCGCCATTGACCTGGACGAGAACCTCAAGATCGGCGCCGAGCTGATTGAGCGCACCGGCAAGGCCAAGATCGTGCTGGAAGTTGAGATCGGTGCTGTCGGCGGTGAAGAGGACGGCGTGGTCGGCGAGATCAACGACACCCTCTACACCACCACGGAAGACGGCATCAAGACCGTTGAGGCCCTGGGCCTGGGTGAGAAGGGCCGTTACATCACCGCTCTGACCTTCGGCAACGTGCACGGCGTCTACAAGCCGGGCAACGTCAAGCTGCGTCCGGAGCTGCTCAAGCAGATCCAGGACGAGGTCGGCGCCAAGTACGGCAAGGACCGTCCGTTCGACCTGGTCTTCCACGGCGGCTCCGGCTCCACCGAGCAGGAGATCGCTGACGCCGTTTCCTACGGTGTGATCAAGATGAACGTGGACACGGACACCCAGTACGCCTTCACCCGCCCCGTGGCCGGTCACATGCTCTCCAACTACGACGGCGTGCTGAAGATTGACGGCGAAATCGGCAACAAGAAGCTCTACGACCCCCGCGTCTGGGGCGCTTCCGCTGAGACCGGCATGGCCGCCCGCGTGGTCCAGGCCTGCAAGGACCTCGGCTCGGCCGGGACCTCCGTCACCGCGTGACGCTTCTGCTGGTGAGTTAGTCCCTCACGGCAACGACGACGGCGGGTCACCTTCCTGTGGGAGGTGACCC
>NZ_JROX01000340.1:0-212 GCF_000800955.1 Kocuria sp. ZOR0020 | reverse complement strand
GACAACCAAAACATTGTTTTATGATAGAGATGACCACGGAAACCCTCCTGAGTTGTCTACTATTAAGGTTGAAATTTCTCCCTCTACAATCGTCACAAGGTTATTCTTTAATCAAAATGAACTTTTTCCTTTGTATGTTAATGACTTAGTAGATATTTGGTACGAGGGCAAGCTATATTCAGGATATATAGCAGATAGAGTTAAAACAGAGT
>NZ_JROX01000339.1:0-480 GCF_000800955.1 Kocuria sp. ZOR0020 | reverse complement strand
TGGCAGAAAGAAATTTAATGAGCTGAAAGGACTGTAAATGATTTTAAAACATGCAATTAGATACTTAGAACTAACTGGTTCAGACTTTATTACAGATTTAAAAGACTTTGCAGACCTACAAAATTCTTTTGTCGCTGGATATATTCCTGATGACTTTACAGAGCAAATGGAGAGCTTTACAGACAAGTTATTGATACTTTGGGTAGATTGTAACGGAGGAATGCAAAACGCCTTAGATGATAAAACAGAGCTTCCTACAACTAACGAGTTAATCAATATCTTCTGTAAAACTGTTTTTATTAAAGAAAAAGAGGAAACGGAAGACGATACAGTCTTCTTTTCTTCTAGTTCATTGATTAAGAAAAAGAAAGATACTGTAAAGGAAAATAAAACTTTAGAACTTTTGACTATTTTAGGCAATAATGAAATTAATATAACGCAGTTCATGGAAATGGAACTAGAACTTGTTTATAAAATAAT
>NZ_JROX01000034.1:0-15458 GCF_000800955.1 Kocuria sp. ZOR0020 | reverse complement strand
CCGCCTGCTGCAACTGTTGCCGCAGCGGAACAGGAGATCGTGCTGGTCACGGATCGGCGTGCCCGGTGGGTTGCCGATCAGTACAGGGCCCGCCGCACGGCAGCCCTGAAGGTGCCCCGTGGACCGCGCCGCAGGGGTGGGGCGGCGGCTGTGCGGGCGTCGTCGTCGGCCCCGGTGGAATTCGAGGCCGCAGAGATTTCCTTCACCACGGAGGAACTGGCGTTCTCCCTGCTCACCCGATTCGGCGGCCAGGTGGGCGTGGTGGGCCCGGAGGCACACGCAGTTCGGGGGCAACTATGGGTGAACACTGCGCTGGCGGCCTATCAATCCGATTCGAGCACGGGTGACTGAGGTCTAGACTGCTCATGATGTCTTGGTGGATGTGGGTTGTGCTGTGGACGGTGCTGGTGCTGATCAGCGGCGCGGTCCTGGCAATTCTGCTGTTCCGGTTGTGGCGGCAGTTCTCCCGCATGCTGCATGATCTGGGCGATTACGGGGATTCCGTGACGCAGCGTCTGGATCAGGCAACGGCTGAACCAGCAGTCACCGACCATCATCCGAGGCGACCCGACGTCTACACACCCTGGCGTGAAGCTCGGAAGCAGTACCGTAGTGGCACATTGGAACGACGCACGGCCCGCTCCCAACGTCGTTCGGCACGGCGCCGAGCGATGGGCCAACCGCAAAAGGTCTCCGACCTCACGCGGTGACACCGAAAGGAACATCATGTTCGGTCGACTTTTCGACAACCCCATGGTTGTCATCATGATTCTGCTGGTCATCGTCCTGCTCTTCGGCGCCCCGAAGCTGCCGGGCATGGCACGCAGCTTGGGCCAGTCCATGCGTATCTTCAAGTCCGAGGTCAAGGAAATGAAGGACGACGACAAGGACCGCACCGTGGTCAACGGTGAGTCCGTGGAGACCACGGCGGGGGAGACCCGCACCGGGACCAACGGCTCCACCAGCACTTCAACCAACGGTTCTGCCCCTGCTGCCGACCCCGCGGTGCGCAACGATCCTGACGGCACCGTCCGCTGATCGTCCGTTCCCTTTGTGCACTGGCAACTCACTCGGTCTTGAGCTCTGCTCGGCCGGGTGAGTTCGCCTGAGAAAGACCTCAACGCGATGAGCCAGAACTCTTCTCCATCCACTGATCCCGCCTCGGGCGCTGCATCCTCTCCAGCTGCTCCTGAGGACCAGTTGGCTCCTGATCAGTCCCGGAGCGAAACACCGGCCACCAAGGCCACGGCAGCCCAGCGCAAGGCTGCACGGGCCAAGCGCAGTCGGCGCAAGAACCCACAGGCACAGATGGCTCTGACGGAGCATCTGCGGGAGTTCCGCAACCGGTTGATCATCTCCGCCATTGCCACCGTGATCGGCATGGTGGGTGGCTTCTTCCTGTACTACCCGTTCATGGAGTGGCTGACGGATCCCATCCGGCAGCTCAACGAGCAGGAGAGCCGCGAGGCGTTCCTGAACTTCGGCGGTGTGGGTGGCTCCTTCAACGTGATGGTTGAGGTCTCCATCATTCTGGGCCTGATCATCGCCAGCCCCATCTGGCTCTACCAGCTGTGGGCCTTCATCACCCCCGCGCTGCACAAGAAGGAAAAACGCTACGCCTACGGCTTTGTGATTGCCGCGGTTCCCCTGTTCCTGGGTGGCTGTTTCCTGGGCATCATCACCATGCCGGCAGCCGTGTTTGCCCTGACCTCCTTCAACCCGGAGGACACCGGCAACGTCATCGAGGCGGTGCCGTACGTACGATTTGTGCTCCAACTGGTGTTGACCATCGGCTTGGCCTGTATGGTGCCGGTGCTGCTGGTGGGTCTGAACATGTTGGGGATCCTGCCCGGCCGGACATTGTTGAAGGCCTGGCGCTGGGTGATCATCCTGGTGTTGCTTCTGGCTGCAATCGTGGCCCCGGGTCCGGACATGATGGTCATGTTCTACATTGCGGCCCCCCTGATGTCCTTGTTCTTCCTGGCCGTGGGGATCTGCCTGCTCAACGACCGCCGTCGGAAGAAGAAACAGGCCAAGCAGGAAGCTGCCTACGCCTCCAGGACGGTCAAGGCCACCTCCGCCGAGGAACTGCGCAAGGTCCAGGGCAGCTGAGCCACCGCGTAGGGTGGGGGACATGTCTTCTCCCTCTGAGCGCTACGCGGCCGCCAAGCAACGCAACGCCGAGGCCAAGACCGAATTGGCCGTATTTGCCGCGTCCTTGGACTTCCAGATGGACTCCTTCCAGGTCAACGGCTGCAAGGCCCTGGAAGACGGGCGTGGTGTGCTGGTGGCGGCACCCACCGGAGCCGGCAAAACCATTGTGGGGGAGTTTGCCGTCCACCTGGCTCTTGCCCGTGGTCAGAAGGCGTTCTACACCACGCCCATCAAGGCCCTGAGCAACCAGAAGTACCACGACTTCATCCGCCGCTTTGGCGCAGATCGCGTGGGCCTGCTGACCGGGGACACCGCCGTGAACTCAGAGGCGGACGTGGTGGTGATGACCACCGAGGTCCTGCGCAACATGCTCTACGCCGGATCCTCCACCCTGGATCACCTGGGTTTTGTGGTCATGGACGAGGTCCACTATCTGGCCGATCGCTTCCGTGGTGCGGTATGGGAGGAAGTGATCATCCACCTGCCCGAACACGTCCAGATGGCCTGCCTGTCCGCCACCGTGTCCAACGCCGAGGAATTCGGGGACTGGCTGGATGCCGTACGTGGAGACACGGACGTGGTGGTTTCCGAACATCGCCCCGTGCCGTTGTGGCAGCACGTGCAGGTGGGCACGGAGCTCATGGACCTGTTCGTGGACGATTCAACGGTGGAGCACGTGGTGGACCGGCGTCGTCAGGCTCGCAAGCGCGGCAACGACGACGCCCCCGCGGTGAATCCTGAGCTGCTGTATCTGGCTCGTGCACAGGCCCCCGGTGGGCACCGCGGAGGACGTGGCGGGGGCCGCGGACCGGGTGGACGCTCCCGGGACCGGATGGCACGCCGCGAGCGCGGTGGAGGTGGCCCACGCAGCTACGGGCACTCCTCACGCGGCGCCGGCAGTGGGGGTGACCGTGTGCAGGGCGGGCGCTTCGGCCACAGTCACAGGATCTCGCGGCCGCACATGATCCGCCGTCTGCAGTCGGAAGGGCTGCTGCCGGCCATCACGTTCATCTTCTCCAGGGTCGGTTGTGACGATGCCGTCAAGCAATGCCTGGCAGCCGATCTGTGGCTGACCACCGAGTCCGAGCGCCAGACCATTCGTGCCGTGGTGGCCGAGGCCGCCTCCGCCCTGGATGCCTCCGATCTGGACGTGCTGGGTTTCTATGAGTGGCGTGACGGGCTGCTGCACGGTGTGGCCGCCCACCACGCCGGTTTGCTGCCGCTGTTCAAGGAAGTGGTGGAACAGCTGTTCGCCCAAGGGCTGGTCAAGGCGGTGTTCGCCACGGAGACCCTGGCTCTGGGGATCAACATGCCCGCCCGTTCCGTGGTGCTGGAACGTCTGGACAAGTTCAACGGGGAGTCCCGGGTGGACATCACCCCCGGTGAATACACGCAGCTCACAGGCCGTGCCGGTCGCCGGGGGATCGACGTCGAAGGCCACGCCGTGGTGCTGTGGCGCCCGGAACTGGATCCCAACACGGTGGCCGGTCTGGCCTCCAAGCGCACCTACCCGCTGATCTCCAGCTTCCGGCCCACCTACAACATGTCCGTCAACCTGATCGCACGCTTTGGCGCCCAACGCTCCCGCACCATCCTGGAGTCCTCCTTTGCCCAGTTCCAGGCTGACCGCTCCGTGGTGGGCCTGGCCAAGAAGGTGCGCTCGCAGGAGGAGACGCTGGCCGGTTACGAACAGGCCATGACCTGCCATCTGGGGGATTTCACGGAGTACGCCACGCTGCGCCGTGAACTGAAGGAGGCGGAGAAGTCCGCGGAGATGACCCGAACGCATGCCCGCCGCGCTCAGGCTGCTGACTCCCTCGCGGATCTGCGGCCCGGTGACGTGGTGGACGTGCCCACGGGCCGCAACCGGGGTTACGCCGTCGTGATTGCTGCCGATCCCAAAGCGGAGTCGCCCCGGCCTGTGATCGTCACTTTTGACTCCAATCTGCGCCGCCTGGGGGCACAAGACCTGGACGGTCCGCTGGAACCCGTCAGCTTTGTCAAACTGCCCAACAAGGTCCGCACGGAGACCACCAAGGACCGCAAGAGCATTACCGCGTGGATGCATCAGGCCATCCAGGACCGCAAGCCTGCCCGCGGAGCTTCTGGTGATCACGCCCGCGGTGCGCGTCAGGCGGGTCCCATCCAGTTCGTGCGCAGCGAATCCGGGTCCGAGGCCCGAATCGCCCAATTGCGCAAGGCGCTGCGGGAGCATCCCTGCCACGGCTGCAATGACCGGGAGAACCACGCTCGCTGGGCGGAGCGCTGGAATCGCCTGCGCAAGGACACGGACGGCCTGCTGCGGCAGTTGGAGAACCGCACCAATGCCGTGGCCGTCACCTTCGACCGCATCTGCGGCGTGCTGTACTCCCTGGACTATCTGCAGGTGGACGACGACGGCACCATGCACCCCACTGCTGCCGGAGAACAACTGCGCCACATCTACGGTGACCGAGACCTGCTGTTGGCCATGACCCTGCGGGAGGGATTGCTCAAGGACCTGGATCCGGCTGCCCTGGCTGCCACTGTGACCGCCTTGGTGTACCAGGCAAAGCGCGAGGACGCCGGAATCCGTCCCAGCCTGCCCACCCCGGCCATGGATCGTGCCGTGGACGGGATGATTCGCCACTGGTCCCATCTGACGGATCTGGAGGAACAGCACCGTGTGAAGTCCACGGCAGAGCCTGAACTGGGATTGGTGGCACCCATGTACCGGTGGGCCCGCGGATCCTCCTTGCACGTGACCCTTGACGGAACTGAACTGGCGGCCGGAGACTTTGTCCGCTGGGCCAAGCAGGTGATTGACCTGTTGGACCAGATCGCCTCCGTGACCAGCTTGGATCCTGACGTACGCGCCGGCTGCCAACGTGCCGTCAAACTGATTCACCGCGGTGTGGTGGTGCAGTCCGTGCAGGAGCAGCCGCAGGACACAGAGCCTGACGAACAGGATTTTCAGATCCCACCGGTTGGTACGGAAAACTGAGGGGCATGGCTGATTCCCCTCACTCTTCTCCCGTGATGTTCCACAACGGCTCCGTCTACACCCCCGTTGATCCCTTTGCCTCCGCCATGGTGGTGGAGGACGGCCAAGTGGTTTGGGTGGGATCGGAACAAGCCGCCACCGCCATTCGTGACGATCGCATGAACGTGGTGGACCTTTACGGTGACCTGCTCACCCCAGGGGTGGTGAACAGCTCGGTGGACCTGACGCAGGTCCCTGATGTGGCTGCTGCCCTACAGTCTGCGGCGCAGCAAGGGTTCACGGCCGTGGTGCACACCGGACCGGACGTGGGTCCGAACGCCCTGCATGGCCAGCCTGGCCTCCCGGAGGTCTTGCACTGGCCCACCCTTGACGCTCAGGAGAAGGCCGAATCGGCCCGTTCCGTGGTGGACAGCTGGTCGAAGACCGATGATGCCGTCGCCCTGGTGGGGCTACGCCTGGACCTCGGCCAGGCCGATGGGCCCCAGAATGCTGAGATCTGCGCGTTCCTCCAGATCTGCCTGGAGCACAACCTTCGCCCCGCCGTGGTGGTGCCGGGTGCGCAGGAGGGTGCCGCCGTCGTCGCTGCCGTGGACCACGTTGACGAGGCGGTGGGACAACGCAGGCTGAATGCCGCAGGGCTACGCCTGGAGTTCGCCGAGTCCATGACAGCCGGGGAGGTCAAGGACGTGCTGGAGGCCACTGCCGACCACGCCCTGAGCGTGTGCCTGGATCCTGAACAGACGGCACTGGCAGGGGAGTACTACCGGCGCGGGCTGCCCGTGACCCTGGGATTCGCCCAGATCGACGCCAATCCGTGGGCCGGGGTCAAGGCCCTGGTCAACCACGCTGAATCCGAGGAACGGATTTCCGCCCGCGCTGCCTTCACGGCTGCCACCCGTGGCGCCTGGCGGGCCCTGGGCCGCGGAGGCCCCATGGCAGGGCAACTGGCACCCGGCACACCGGCAACGTTCGGGCGCTGGCAGGTGGAGGCCCTGATGGTTCAAGGTGCAGCCGGAACGGCCGCGTCCTGGAGCACCGACCCCCGCGCGCGGACACCCCTGTTGCCCGCCCTTGAGGAAGAGTCCCTACCGGTGTGTGTGGCCACCGCCATCAACGGCACACAGGTGTGGCCAAGGCCCTGACACCAACACGGCCTGTCGTGGCCGCACCCCTGGTGCGCCCCGTGGCAAAGTGACCATTAATGGTTTGTCAGTCCATCACTGCTGGATAGACTGGCCGTCTACTGCCGGACGGGCTGGGTGCCCTTAGAAAACAGATACTCCGAACACCACGGTGCACGGAGACTGGCCCGAAGACACCTGGCCCGTTCTGCGGGTGTCGGCAGCAACTGATCCACGTCATGCCTGACACTGTCGGCGAAAGGAAACCAACCGCGTGCGGTCCCTCATCATCATTCCCACCTACAACGAGCGCGAGTCCCTCCCCACCGTGATGGACCGCCTGCGCCGCGCCGTTCCGGCCGGAGACGTCCTGGTGGTGGACGACAACAGCCCGGACGGCACCGGTGACATGGCCGATGCCATGGCCGCAGCTGACCCCCAGATCCATGTTCTGCACCGCACGGAGAAGAACGGCCTGGGCCAGGCCTACATTGCCGGTTTCAAGTGGGGCATGGAGAACGACTACCAGATCCTGGTGGAGATGGATGCCGACTGCTCCCACCAGCCGGAGGAACTGCCCAAGTTGCTCCAGGCCGTGGAAGACGGCGCTGACCTTGCCATCGGTTCGCGCTACGTACCCGGTGGTTCCACCGTCAACTGGCCCTGGTACCGGCAGTTCATCTCCCGCGGCGGTGGCATCTACGCCCGGTTCTTCCTGGGCTCCAACATCCAGGACATCACCGCCGGCTACCGGGCGTTCCGCGCCTCCACGCTGAAGGCCATTGACCTGGACACCGTCACCTCCCGTGGCTACTGCTTCCAGATCGATCTCGGCTGGCGCACCGAACTGGCCGGGCTGAAGGTGGTGGAAGTTCCCATCACGTTCGTGGAGCGCGCTGAAGGTGTGTCCAAGATGAGCGGGGACATCACCAAGGAAGCCATCGTGAACGTGGCCAAGTGGGGCACCACCGCGCGTGCGCGCGTTCTGCGGAACAAGTTCAACAACCTGGTGGGCCGCTGATCCGCTGAGGACCACCCACTACGACGGGGCGGGAACCACCTTTCGGATGGTTCCCGCCCCGTCGTCGTTGTTCAGTGGGAGTGCTGCCCGCTGAGGATCAGATCGCGTGCTGCTCCCGGTAGAACTGGAGGCGCTGCTCCAAGATTTCCTCGAGCTCTTCTGTGGTGCGCCGCTCCATGAGCATGTCCCAGTGGGTGCGCTGGTGCTTCTCGTTGGGGTTCTCCGGCTTCTCACCGTTGACGATCACGGCTTCCTTGCCGGACTTGGAGACCCACACGGAGGGGATTTCCGCCTCGGTGGCAAATGTCACGAAAACCTGTTCGCCATCCTCGGTCCGGTACTCCACGCGCTGCCGCGGCGCCGGCTCCACACCGGCCTCGGACTCCATGGACTGTGAGCCCAGGCGCATACCTCGCAGGCTGCGGTCACTCATCAGGTGCAACTCCTGTCAGTGGAAAACACGGTCAAACTTGGATCAGCGGCCCATTCTACCCGGGAGCAGGTCCGTGGGGGTGGGACCGCCGCTTCAGGGATGATCAACACCCATGGGCCCGTGAATGTTCCCGAGCGTGAGCATTCACCGGGTGAAACACCTCAGAGGCCCTCCCATGACGTGCCTGGGAGTGCCTCTGAGGTGTTCGAATCAGCAGGCTGACTGAGACCTGTTTGCGCCCAGAAGGCGCTGCGAACAGACTGCGGTCAGCGGGCGCTGGATCCGGCGTCGTCGTCCGACTCCGGCACGATCCCGTAGGATTGCTGGTGTTCCGCGGTGAAGGGGGAGCCCTTGCCTGCGCGGCGGTTGTCACCGGGAACCGGTGCGTCCAGGTCCACCGGAGCATCGGGGTCAATGGTTTCCGGCTCCGGGATGGTGAAGGCGTCCGGATCGGCCACAGCGGTGGAGGGCTTGAGGTCCTCGTCCGTGACCTTCACGGATTCTGACTTCACGATGCCGTCATCGGCCTTGGCGGCTTCACGGGCTTCAGCCTCGGCCTGTTCCTCCTCCTCCATGACATCACCCCAGTCGCGGCCCTGATCGGGCTTGCCCAGGAACTCGCCCACGCCACGCAGGGCATCGCCGAGCTCGGCGGGAATCATCCACACCTTGTTGGCCGAACCCT
Source organism: Kocuria sp. ZOR0020 (assembly GCF_000800955.1). Lineage (NCBI taxonomy): Bacteria > Bacillati > Actinomycetota > Actinomycetes > Micrococcales > Micrococcaceae > Kocuria > Kocuria sp. ZOR0020. Next base: position 7,061 of record NZ_JROX01000034.1, on the reverse strand, counting down.
CAGCCACCTTGGGCAGGGTCTGGATGTACTGGTAAGCCAGCAGCTTCTGAGTCGGCTTGGCGCGGTGAATCGAATCAAAGACCTTCTGAATGGCCTGGGCTTCACCATCGGCACGCAGGATCGCTGCCTTGGCATCACCTTCGGCGGAGAGCACAGCTGCCTGACGCTCACCTTCAGCGGTGAGGATCTGGGACTGCTTCTGACCTTCAGCGGTCAGGATCGCGGCACGGCGGTCACGCTCGGCACGCATCTGCTTCTCCATGGAGTCCTGGATGGACGGCGGGGGAGTGATCTCCTTGATGTCCACGCGGGACACGCGCAGGCCCCAGCGGCCCGTGGTGGAGTCCAGGACGCCGCGCAGTTCGGCGTTGATCTTGTCACGCGAGGTGAGGGTCTCCTCCAGGTTCAATCCACCCACCACGTTACGCAGTGTGGCCGAGGTCAACTCGTCCACGGCGTGAATGTAGTTGGTGATTTCGTACGTGGCGGCACGGGGGTCGGTGACCTGGAAATACACCACGGTGTCGATCCCCACCACCAGGTTGTCCTCCGTGATCACGGACTGGGAGGGGAAGGACACCACTTGCTCACGGAGGTCGATCAGCGGCAGGAGCCGGTCAATGAAGGGCACCAGGATGTGCAACCCCGGGTTCAACGTTGCCTGGTACTTGCCCAGGCGTTCCACGATGCCGGCCCGAGCCTGGGGGATGATGCGCACTGCCTTGAGCAGTACCACCACCGCCAGGATGACCAACACCGCCAGCAAAATCAGAAATGCCATGGTGTTTCCTCTCTGGTGATGTTCACGTTCTTGCGGTTTCGAATCAGTTCAGTTGTGGGTGGCCTCAGGCCTGCACGGTTGGGCCGGCCGGTTTCAGAGGCACGTCCGTGACCACGACCGTGGCCCCGTCCACGCGCTGCACGTACACCTGCTGGTCCACGGGGTACTGGGCACCACTTGCTGAACGGGCTGTCCAGACGTCCCCGTCCAGGCGCACCAGACCGGTCTGGGTGGTCACGGGTTCCAGCACCATGCAGGGTTGACCGGGCAGACGGTCCGCATTGGACAGGGCCCCTGCCCCCGGTGCCTGGTGGAGTTTGCGCAGCAAGCGTGGCCTGATGGCGAACAACAGCAGAATGGCCACGGCCACGAATGCCAGGACTTCAAGCACCAGGTTGCCGCCCGAAATTGCTGAGACGATCGAGGCCGCAACAGCACCTCCAGCCAGCATCAAGAACGTGAGGTCCAGAGTCAGGATCTCCACCACGCCCAACAACAGCGCGATGATCAGCCAGACCACCCAAGCGTTCATCAGCATCCATTCCAACACTGGATCTCAGCCCTCCATCACTTTCAGTCATCTGGTTTGTCTGTGGCGGGTATGGGGGACCCGTCACCGTGGCCACGCAGGCATCAGGTGCGTTTACTTCTGCAACTCTACTGTAATGCCACCTGTGCGGGCTGGATCACGTCCACACGCCCCATCAGATCATGTGACACCAAGATGTGACACTCATGGGGATGCGCCGGTGGACAACGATTGAGATCAAACCCACCCGCCATGCTCTGTTCATCTGGTGTTCACCTTTCTAAGCTGGGGCAATCACGGGCGGTGTCCGCCGTCGTCGTGACCACACCCCACCCAGAACCAGGTGAACTCCATGCGCGTCCTCACACCCATTGCGGCCACGGCCGCTGGTGCCTGCCTGACGGGCATGGCCGGGGGACTGCTGGCGCTGTCCACCGCCCAGTCACGGCTTCCGGCCATCATGGCGTGGCTGATGAAGCCCGAACCGGACTTGGAAGGCAAAGTGGTTCTGGTCTGCACAGGGCAGCGGACGAATGACGGCCCGGACCCAGCAGATCACTGGCGCACTGTCATGGAGTCCGAGCACGACGACGTGGTGATGATCGACCTGCGCCTGCACACCGATGCCGGGCAGAAGCAGCAGCGCAGCATGGCAGAACTCGCTCAGCGCATCCCCGCGGACTTCCGGAGGGAGTTCGGCTCGGCTGACGTGCCAGCCATCCGCTGACAGCCGTCAGGCGATGGGGCGCCGCATCAAGAGCACTTCAAACCCACGGGTGTCAGTCACACTTTGCACCCGGACAGGCTCGAACTCGAGACCCGCGTAGTACGTCTTCAACCGTTCGTTGTCGGCTGCGCAATCCAGACGCAGCCACCGGGCTCCCAGCTCACGTCCTCGGTGCGCTGCCCATTCCAGCAAGTGTCGCCCGACATCGGCGCCGGCGTGGTTGCGTGCCACCATCAGTCCGTGCACAAAGACGGATTGAGGTGGGCTCTCTGGCCAGAAGTCAGGGTCCTCCGTGTGCAGGCGCAATGCCGCCAGAACCGTGCCCGCGGGTCCGGGAACCACATACCAAAGGCCCCGGTTCACATCTGCCGCAACCACGGATTGCGGTAGGGACCCGTGCGGCCACTGGTCGATGCCGTGGACTTGCAGCCACTCCTCGAGTTGACGCCGCAGCTCCCAGATGCCCAGCACATCGCGCGCCTCGGCCTGACGCAACCGCCGCAAGTCCACAACAGTCCCCGTTCCTTCGACACTTGTCACACGAACAGTCAACCGGACGTTCCTCCGCCGGCGACGTTGCCAACTAGGGTAGATGACTCGAGCGACGTGCAAGGAGGCACACACTCATGGGTCATGTCCTGGTCACCACAGATTATCTGGGCCCCGGGGACGCCGTGGATCGGATCCTCACTGATGCCGGGCACACGGTCACCTACTCGCCGGCCCGTGGAACACGCGACGATGACGAACGACTCCGGCTCCTCGCGGACGTGGATGCAGCCATCGTGGCCAGTGAGCCGGTCACCGCAGAGATGCTTGCAGGAGCCGCGCGGCTCAAAGTGATTGCGCGCAGTGGTGTGGGATTCGATTCCGTGGACACTGACGCGGCACAAGAGCTCGGGATTTGGGTCTGCAACGCCCCGGGTGTGAATCACCATTCGGTGGCGGAAATGACCATGGCACTGATGCTGACCGCCGCCAAACATCTGGACACCGTGATTCCGCAGGTTCGCCAGGGCCAGTGGCCCCGCACAGCGGGCACGGAACTACGCGGCAAGACCTTGGGCATTCTGGGATTCGGAGCCAGCGGCAGAGCCGTGGCCACTTTGGCTGCAGCATTCGGCATGACGGTCCTGGTCCACACGGCACACCCTGATCTGCAGGTCAGCGCAGTGGAGTACGTGGAACTGGGCGCCATCCAAGCACGGTCCGACTACCTGTCCCTGCACGTGAAACCCACGGCAGAAAATCGCAACATGGTGGATGGCGATTTCTTGGCCGCCATGAACCCCACCGCCGTCGTCGTCAACACTGCCCGAGGCTCCCTGATTGATGAAGCCGCTCTTGCCACGGCGCTGGAGAGCAAGTCCATCGGGGGAGCGGCACTGGATGTAGTGGACCGGGAACCACTGACCACCGACTCGCCACTGGCCGGACGTGATGACGTGGTGATTGTCTCCCACCTCGCAGGACAGACCGAGGAAGCGCGCATGCGCGCAGGGGAGTCCGCAGCCCGGCAGGTGCTGGCTGTCCTGGGTGGTCGGCAGCCCTCAGCACCAGTCAATGCCCCGAAGTTCTGACGCCGCACACAACCACTTCAGCCCGGCACCGTCAAGAGGATTCACCATGAGCAACCACATCACTGAGCGCACGTACAACATTGCCGTCATCCCAGGGGATGGAATCGGCAAGGAGGTGGTCCCGGAAGGTCTGCGGGCACTGGATGCCGCTGCGCAAACGTTCAGTTTCAACCTGAACTACGAGCATTTCGACTTCGCGTGCGCTGAGTACTTCCAGGAGCACGGTGCCATGCTGCCGGAAGACTGGTTCGATCAGCTCAAGGACTTTGACGCCTTGTTCTTTGGAGCCGTAGGGCTACCGGCGGTGGTGCCGGATCACGTTTCCCTGTGGGGGAGTCTCCTGCAGTTCCGCCGGCATTTCGACCAGTACGTGAATCTGCGACCCGTAAAGCTCATGCCCGGCGTGACAAGCCCGTTGGCAGGACGAGAGCCCGGCGACGTCGACTTCTTGGTGGTGCGGGAAAACACGGAGGGGGAGTACTCCTCCATTGGTGGCAAGATGTTTGAAGGCACGGACCGGGAGACCGTGATCCAGGAGACCGTGATGACTCGCACCGGCGTGGATCGGATCCTTGAATATGCCTTCGGGATCGCCCGGAACCGCCCCAAGAAGCACCTGACCTCGGCCACCAAGAGCAATGGCATCTCCATCACCATGCCGTACTGGGATGAGCGTGTGGAACAGATGCACAAGTCTTACCCGGATGTAGACGTTGACAGTTTTCACATCGACATCCTGACCGCGAACTTTGTGCTGCACCCGTATTGGTTCGACGTCGTGGTGGCCAGCAACCTGTTCGGGGACATTCTCTCCGATCTGGGCCCTGCATGCACCGGAACCATCGGTATCGCACCCAGCGCCAACATCAACCCTGAGGGTAAGTTCCCCAGTCTGTTCGAACCTGTGCATGGGTCAGCACCAGACATTGCGGGCCAGGGGATTGCCAACCCGATCGGGCAGATCTGGAGTGCCAGCCTCATGTTGGATCACCTGGGGGAGATCGAAGCAGGTGCAGCCGTCCTGGCGGCGATCGAAGCCGAATTGGCAACGGGGGAGTTGACCCCTGACCTGGGCGGAAAGTCGACGACGGAGGCCCTGGGACGGGCGATCGCAGCGCGGCTCTGAAAATTCCTTGACTTAACCCCCAGGTCATCCTTACCTTTAGGTAAGGAGGTCTAGACATGGCAACTGGCACCATGACCAGCAAGGGACAAATCACCATCCCCAAGGACATCCGTGCATCTCTCGGTTTGACACCGGGGACGCGGGTGACATTCACCCGCAATCACGCCGGGGAAATCGTCATGAGCCGCGCCTCGGGCTCACTGATGGACCTCGGGGGAACCCTTCACCGCCCTGGGGAACCCGTCTCGATCGACGTCATGGAGGAAGCAATCATTCAAGGTGCTAACCAGTGATTGGCCTCGATACAAACGTGATCGTCCGTTTTCTGACCAAGGACGAACCCGCCCAGTTCCTGATGGCTCAACAAGAACTGGGGCGCCTGACCCCACAGCACCCGGGCTTTGTTACAGACGTGGTTCTGGCGGAGCTGTATTGGGTCTTGACCAGAGCCTACGGACTCGACAAGGCGCAGGTGTTGGCAACCATCGAGACCTTGGTCAATCAAGCTGAGATTCGCGTGGAGAACCACGGCCGGATCGAGCGCGCCATCAGGGCTGCGCACGACGGTGCAGACTTGCCTGACGCATTGATCGCAGAAGCATGTCGCGCTGCAGGCGCACAGGACATCATCACATTCGATCGCAAAGCAGCAACCGCCTTGGGGCTACGTCTGCTTTCGGCACCATAAAGCCGATAATCTACATTATGTAAAGTTAGCCACCGATCGCGCCCGCCCAGGCGCTGGATCGCCCCCCCTCCTTCTGGATTCAGCACGACGTGAGTCACTTTCTGATCAGGCCGCCAACGACGACGAGTACCCGTGTCGGCAGATCAGGACGTATCTCTGATCCCAGCTGATGGCCTCTGGGATACGCCACTCGAACGTGGGATCCAGTCGTCATGGGAGCACGGTCAGATCGATGACCAGGGCGCCAGGTATCTCCACCGAGTCGGCGCGGTGAGCCAGTGTTCGCAGATCAATGAGCACCGCTCCCCTGGCCTGTTCCTCTAGAGCCTGCTGCGGCGACAATCGATGCAGATCAGAACGCACTCGACCAACAAACCCATACATCCGATCGGCCCATCCGTCATGACGGCAGGCTAGCAATGCCAGCGTCGTGTCACGGAGTGGTGCCCGCTGTATGAAAGGCATGATCCTCACGCCCTAAATCCACGATTCACGTGTACTGACCACCGTCCCATCGGTACGCAGTCCAAGGGAGTACGTGGCTCCACCTGTCACAGCCAGGATCTCCTCCCAGCCGAAGACCTCGCATTGACCATGTGTGTTGTCCCCCGCCGCCAGGACACGACCACCTTCCGTGATCGCCAGTGAGTGGTGACTTCCCGAGCCCAGCGCCACAACGTTGCGCCAGTGCAAGACCTCGCGCATTCGGCGATGCTGGATAGAGGTACAGAGAACTCGTCCGTCCTCCGCCAGGCCTAGAGTGTGCGTAGACCCCGCACTGACGGCAACCAGGTTCTGCCATTCATCCAAATTGCACTGGCCACGATTGTTGTTACCAACAGCCACCGCGGTCCCATCAGCCTTCAGACCGACTGAATGCCAATCCCCGCAAGACACCGCCACGATGTCGCGCCAAGCGTTGACGTCACATGCATCCTCGATGGTGCGCCCTGCCGCGTGGACCGTGCCGTCATAGCAGACACCCAGTGTCCGACGCCATCCGGCCGCTACCGCAGCGATGTCGCGCCACTGCCCGACCTCACACTGTCCGTGTTGATTCCAGCCTGTGGCCACAACAGTTCCATCAACCCGCAGACCGACGGAATGGGCCTTGCCTGTATTGCTGGCGGCGTGGACGTTGCCAGCCGCTATTGCCACGATGTCGTGCCACTGATCCACGTCGCGGGACCCGTCCACTGCGGATCCTGCCGACATCACCGTTCCGTTTTCACGGACGGCCAATGAATGCCTGGGCCCTGCTGCAATGGCGACGAATTTGAATCTCCCGTCCACATCCAAACCTTTCACCCGATGAATTCCAGTTTGGCGGGGTTCATCATGATCTGCAGGCCGGCGACCAGGCCGTGGTCAAGCTCCAGGGTGACCATCCAGGCGCCGTCCGGCCAGGTGAAGTGGTACGACTGTCCTCCGTTGACGGCCTTGACTTCCGGCCTGGCTGCGGTGATCCCGGCGGTGACGCCGAACAGCATCCTGGCCACCTTCTCCGCCCCGTAGATGGGCCAGCGGGCGGCTTTGCGTTGACCGTTGGCATCCGACCACAGAATGCAGTCATCCGTCAGCAGCTCCAGAACCGTGTCCATGTCCCCCGCCATGACGGCATCCACCAGCG
>NZ_JROX01000338.1:0-513 GCF_000800955.1 Kocuria sp. ZOR0020 | reverse complement strand
ATGGGCGCTTTATATTCAATAGCGAATGCCCAGCATACTAAAAAGAGCAAGAAGAATAAAGATGATAAGATACCAGTTAGAGCTTATTATTGCAAATGGTGCACTTGTTATCACTTATCAAGTCAGCAAAGATTAAACATTAAGACAGGAGTAATTGGATAATGAAAGATGAATTTACATACTACATAGCTCGATACTTTTCAGATGATTTTGGAGAATTTGAAAGCCGTAAGTTTTATAATAAAAGAGAAGCTCTGGAATGGTTTGAATTGTTACCTGAAAAACAAAGAATTGAACTTAAAAAATATACTGAAATCACTGAGGTTATAGCATAATGACAAATGAAGAATTATACGAAAGAATAAGTAACTCACTAAAAGAGCAAGGTATCGGAATAAGTCAATTTGAATCAAAAGTTAAAGCTGAAACAGGTAAATACCCTAACTTAAAAATGACTAAATCACGTTTGAGTTTACCGAATACCGTAGCATTCCCTTATCTTACTATGTTTTT
>NZ_JROX01000337.1:0-782 GCF_000800955.1 Kocuria sp. ZOR0020 | reverse complement strand
CATCATCATTTAAAAACATAGTAAGATAAGGGAATGCTACGGTATTTGGCAAGCTCAAGCGTGATTTAGTTATTTTTAAGTTAGGGTATTTACCTGTTTCAGATTTAACTTTTAACTCAAATTGATTCATTGCGATACCTTGTTCCTCTAGTACGCTAGTAATTCTTTCATATAATTCTTCATTTGTCATTTTATTTATCTACTTTCTTAACCATTAGTTGCTCATAACCTGAACTTGTTCCGTTCATTACAATTGTTTGAATATCTCCCACACGTTCAAAACCTTTATTTTCTAAAGCACTAATTTGTTTACCTAAACCTTTCAAACTAAAAGCTACAGCTCTCTTATATTTATCTTTAGGCTTCTTGTTAAATAATTTAATCATCTTAATTCTCCTTAATTTTTTATATATACTATTATATTAAACTTCTTTTAAATTGTCAAGCGATAACTTCAGTAATTTCAGTTATTTTTTTAACTAAACAATTAGAAGCTATATCAGATTTTTCTACAAAATACTTAAAATCAAACGCTTCTCTCTTTGTATAATATTTTTTATTTTTAACGTTGTAAAAACCTGTTATATCTTTTTCTAACCATTCTACTTTATAATATGTAAATTCATTATTCATTATCCAATTACTCCTGTCTTAATATTTAGTCTTTGCTGACTTGATAAGTGATATGAATTGCACCACTTGCAGTAATAAGCTCTTACTGGTATCTTATCAGCTTTCTTTTTATTATGCTGTGCATTTGCTATTGAATATAAAGCACCCAT
>NZ_JROX01000336.1:0-3540 GCF_000800955.1 Kocuria sp. ZOR0020 | reverse complement strand
TGATCCGCGCGCCGTCGAGCTTGCCCTCGATGCCGTGCCCGGTTTGCTCGGTCACGTCCTCGGCTACTGAGGCCCCCGGCGCGGCGGCGGTGATCGCGGCCGCGAGCGGGTGGGTGCTGTGTTGCTCCAGCGCGGCCGCCCACGCCAGCGCCTGCGCCTCGGTGGTCCCGTCGGCGGTGAGAACGGCGGTGACGACGGGCTCGTTTCGGGTGAGGGTGCCGGTCTTGTCGACGGCGACGTGGCGGATCACGCCGAAGCGCTCGAACGCGGCACCGGACTTGACGATCACGCCGAACTTGCTCGCCGAGCCGATCGCGGCGACCACGGTCAGCGGCACGGAGATCGCCAGCGCGCACGGCGACGCCGCCACGAGGACGACCAGGGCGCGAGTGACCCACAGCTCGGGGTCGCCGAACAGCGAACCGATCAGCGCCACCAGGACGGCGAGGACGAGCACACCAGGGACGAGGGGTCGGGCGATGCGGTCGGCGAGGCGGGCGCGGTCTCCCTTCTCGGCCTGCGCCTGCTCAACGAGCTCCACGATCGTGGTCAGCGAGTTGTCGGTGCCCGCCGCGGTCGTCTCGACTTCCAGCGCGCCGGCGGAGTTGATTGCACCGGCCGAGACTGCATCTCCCAGCTCGACCTCGACCGGGATCGACTCTCCAGTGATCGCAGACGTATCCAAACTCGAACGACCCGTGACCACGACGCCGTCGGTCGCGATCCGTTCGCCCGGCCGCACCAGCATCAGCTGGCCCACCTGGAGGTCTTTCGCGGCGACCTCGACCGACGCGCCGTCGCGGCGGATGGTCGCTGTCTCAGGGACGAGCTTGAGCAGCGCCCGGAGCCCGCCGCGGGCGCGGTCCATCGCCTTGTCCTCCAGCGCCTCAGCGATCGAGTACAGGAACGCCAGGGCCGCGGCCTCCCCGACGTAGCCGAGGATCACCGCGCCAATGGCGCTGATCGTCATCAGCAGGCTGATGCCGAGCTTGCGCTTGAACAGTTTGCGGATCGCGCCCGGGGTGAACGTCGACGCTCCCAGCAGCAGACCGAGCCAGAACAGCACCAGCGCCAGGATCTCGAGCCCGGACCACTCCAGGACGAGACCGGTCAGGAAAGCGACGCCGGAGAGGACTGGGACCATGATCCCGCGGTCCCGCCACCATGGTCGCTCCTGCACCTCCTCAACTGCTTCGCCGACCGTGGTCTCGGGCTCGTCGCAGCCGCACGCCGCGCTCATGCGCCTGCCCCCGTCCCGCAGCAGCCCGGCACCGGGCACTGGTCATCAACGCATGGCGCGTGCTCGTCGACGGCCAGCGTCACATCCACGAGCGCCGTGAGCGCCGCAGCGAGGTGCGGGTCGGCGATCTCGTAGCGCGTCTGCCGTCCCTCGGGCTCGGCGGCCACGATGCCACAGTCGCGCAGACAGGTCAGGTGGTTCGACACGTTCGACCGGGTCAGCTTCAGCTCGCGCGACAGCACCGCCGGATAGCTCGGGCCGTCGAGCAGGGTCATCAGGATCCGGGATCGCGTCGGGTCCGCCATGGCTCGGCCGAGCCGGTGCATGACGTCGAGGCGTGAAACAATGGTCAGCATGCACTGAACTATACAGTGACTGCTGACCTATTTTGGTCATCGCATCGGCAGCTCAGACCACTCAATCGACGCCAGAGGTTATACGGCGAAACGAAATTCCACCGCATTCCGTAGCCGAATCACTTTTGGAGAGCTATGTCCATAGGTCGGTGCTCGCTCACCGTCCCTCCGGCGCTCCCATGTGGGAGATCGGGACGATCACAAGCTTTCGAACGACTGCGAGCACCAGAGCTGTCACTACGGTCGCGGGAGTGCTGGAGCTCGTCCGAGTTCCGAGGTCGGTAACCTTGCCACGTCGCGCTGGGGCCACGAGACGGGCGTTGCCGCAACGACTGGTATGACGGCCTACAATCAGGTGGCGACGAGAACCGCGGAGGAGGTCCACGTGCGCACCGTACTCGCGGCCGGGAACCGGCACTCAGTGCTGCGACGCGAGGACGGGACCGTGATTGCCACTGGCAACAATCAAGCCGGCGAGTGTGACGTCCTACCCTGGTCCGACGTCATCGCCGTAGCCGCTGGCAGCGTCCACACGGCCCGCAATACCGGCAAGTCTCACACAGTGGGGCTCCGAGCCGATGGGACTGCACTTGCTACCGGCTGGAGCGACGCCGGGCAGACCGCCGTCACGCAGTGGCGCGAGATCACGGCAATAGCCGCCGGCTGGAGGACCACCGTGGGGCTACGTGCCGACGGATCGGTCGTCGCCACCGGTCGCACCGCGGAAGGACAGTGTGACGTGCAGTTGTGGAGCGGGATCGTCGCGATCGCGTGCGGCGACTGGCACACAATCGCAGTTCGACGCGACGGCACAGCCCTCGCAACTGGCAACAATCAGCGAGGGCAGACCGACGTCGCCCGGTGGACACACGTGTCCGGGGTCTCTGCCGGCTACCTGCACACCGTCGGCTTACACGAAGACGGTACCGTCGTCGCCGTCGGCGACGACAGCAGAGGCCAGTGCGAGGTGTCATCGTGGAGAAGCATCACCTCAGTGGCGGCCGGCTCCGTCCATACGCTCGCGCTGAGCCAGACCGGAAGGGTCTTCGGAACGGGCGACAACCAGTTCGGCCAGTGCGATGTCCAGTCATGGACCGGCATCACAGCGATCGCAGCCGGAGCGAGACACTCGCTTGGGCTGCGCGCCGACGGAACAGTCGTGGCTGCGGGCGACCACACCGAGCAGCAATGCAATGTCAACGCCTGGGCCACTCGACCACAGATGAACTGAAGTCCAGCGTGCCCGGTAATCGGCCGTCGATCACACGTTGAACCTAAACTCCACCACGTCGCCGCACAAACCAACCTCTGGGTCTACGAGGTCACCTCAAGCTGATACCAAGGCTGCACGCTCGACGGACAGCAGGCGGTAGACCACGACGTTCTCGAAGTCACGGATCCACTCGTGCTCGGCGGATGCGAGGGAGTATCTCGACTGTGATGATCAACGCCGCGCAGGCGACCCCCATGCCGAGCACGGACCAACCTATCCACAATGCATCGGCCTCGTCTTCCACTCGCATGCCTCCGCCGCCTTTAGTCGGAAATCTCCAACCGACGGTGTACGCGGGGTACAACAGGGCAACCAGCCCCCATCCGATGAGCATGAACCAGACCGCGCAAGACGCCACCTGCATGACCAACATTCTCGTCACCGCAGACCGCGGAAGGAGCATCAACGCCGGGGCCGTCGAGCCCACCAACATCAGAGCACTACAGGCCACGAACACGCCCCACGCACCCCAAGACAAGTACATCGCGCACCCGCCGACCACCAGCATCGCCGTGGCAGCGATGATCGCCCAGTGTTCTCTCGCAAGAGGAAAATGAATTCGCTTCGACCGGCTGGGGGCCACTCGTGTACCGCCGTTCAACAAAGAGACCGTCAGGCGTTAATCGGCTCTTCGTAAATGAGGGTGTAGAGCCTGCTCTGTGAGTCCGCAC
>NZ_JROX01000335.1:0-212 GCF_000800955.1 Kocuria sp. ZOR0020 | reverse complement strand
TTTTGGACACTAATAATTATTTTTCCGTACATTTTATTTTTCTTGTGTATTTAACATCTTTAACTTTAATGTGCAAAAAAAACGTAGTAGAATATATTAATCTTTAATTTCGGACACTAATAATTATTTTTTTACGAGTTGGAAAGCTCTAAGTTATAAATCACCTAATCAATCAAACAATAAGCTAATTGTGCTTACTGATACCATACTTT
>NZ_JROX01000033.1:0-38297 GCF_000800955.1 Kocuria sp. ZOR0020 | reverse complement strand
ATCGCCGTGGCGGGCATTCTGATCGGCAACTCCATGACCGCAGCCACCCTGGCCGGCCGTGCCTTCCGGGAAGCCGCAGTGGCCCAGAAGCCTGAGATCGAGGCCTGGTTCTCCCTGGGTGCCACCTCCGCCATCGCTTACCGAGACATCGGCCAGCGGGCTGCCCGTAGCGCCATGATTCCCAACGTGGACCAGACCCGCGCCACCGGCCTGGTCACGCTGCCCGGCGCCTTTGTGGGTGCCTTGTTCGGCGGCGCCAGCCCGGCAGAGGCGGCCATGTTCCAGCTGGTGGTCCTGGTGGGCATTCTGCTGGTCCAGGCGATTTGCACCGCCGCCGTGACCACCATCCTGGCCCGCAACCCGCAGCAGATCGCAGACGCGCAGTAGCCATACCTGGCAGGATCAGGGGCAGAGATTCAAGATCCTTGGAAAGGAATCATGACCGCCCCCTCCATGCACACGGCCACCGCACCACAGCACACCCCTGATCACCCCACTGTCACGGATGTCCTGGGCCCCTCCCCCCTGGACAACGCGCTGCAGAACATCCTGGAGGCCCTCCAGAACATCAACGACGGCGAGGTCAACGACTCCATCTTGGCCCTTGCTGAAGCCGATCGGAACGACTTTGGCATTGTGATCGCCACCGCTGACGGGCACGTCTACGAGGCCGGGGACAGCCGCAAGTGCTTCTCCATCCAGTCGATCTCCAAGACCTTCACGTACGCCATGGCGTTGGAGGATCACACCTTCGACCACGTGGATTCCAAGATCGACGTCGAACCCAGCGGGGACGCGTTCAACGAAATCTCGATCGACCCCCAGACCAAGGTTCCCGCCAACCCCATGATCAACGCCGGCGCCATCGCAGCCACCTGGCTGGTCAAGGACGGTCAGGACCAGACCCGCCGCGAGCGCATCCTGGAAAACTACTCGCGGTGCGCGGGCCGTGAGCTGGACCTGGACATTGACATGCAGAAACAGGAGCATGACGCCGGGGACCGCAACCGTGCCCTGGGCTGGCTCCTGGCATCCGCAGGAGTGATCGAGGGTGACCCCACGGACGCCCTGGAGGACTACTTTGCCCAGTGCTGCGTCATGGTGGACACCAAGGACTTGGCCTTGATGGGCGCCACCTTGGCATCAGGCGGGGTGAACCCACGCACCGGCGAGCGCGTTTTCCGCGCGGACACCGTGGAGCGCGTCCTGTCCGTGATGAACTCCTGCGGCATGTACGACGACGCCGGGGACTGGTTTGTTCGCGTAGGACTTCCTGCCAAGTCAGGTGTGGGCGGTGGCATCATCGCGGTGGTTCCCGGCCAACTGGCGGTGGCCACCTTCTCCCCGGCCTTGAATGAACACGGCACGAGCGTGCGCGGCAAGGCGGCGTGTGAACACATCTCCCAGAGCATGGACCTCCACTTTGCCCGCGGCCCCCGCCCCACCCGCAGCACGGTGAGGGCCATCACGTCACTGGCTCAGTCGCCGTCGTTGATGCGCCGTGACGAGCACTCCCGTGACGTGCTCTCCCAGGCCTGCCGGGACATTGCGGTGATTGAGATCCAGGGGGATCTGATGTTCCCGGGCGTGGAGGACACCATGCGGACCATGCGCCGTGTGGCCGTGGACGCTGATGCCGTGGTGGTGGATTTCTCCATGACGGATGAGATTGCAGCCTTCACGCTGCGGATGCTGGCTGCGGCAGCGCGCAACATACGGGAGAACGGGCGTGAGGTGTACTTCATCACCGGGGAGTCCTGGGAGTACGACTGGGGTGATCTGCCGGTGTTCTCGACCCGCGATGAAGCCCTGATCCACGTGGAGGACGCCGTCCTGGAGGAACAGCAGGATGCCAAGGTGGGCCAGGAACTCAGCGACGAGGAAGTGCTGATCGACAGCGACCTGTTGCGCCGCACCGGCAAGGACATGGCGCGGCGGATCTGGAAGTACTCCCACGCCGTCACGGTCCCGGCCGGTGAGTACCTGCCGGAGGATGAGGCTGTGGCCGGCTCGGTGCACCTGGTGGTTCAGGGCACCGCACAGATTGTGGCCGAATCCCCCGACGGCGGTGCGCGCCCCATCCGCGGTTTGCGCCCTGGCACGGTGTTCGGTGACCCCCGCGGCGCTCAGGAGGAACAGGCAGAAGCGGCAGATCACGAGCACGAGGAAGAATCAGACACCAGCCCCGTGATGCGCTTGCAGGCAGACACGGAGATCAAGCTGCACACCCTGGACCCGGACTCCCAGCAGCGTTTGGAAGCCAAGGATCCGCAAGCCGCTCTGGCCCTGTGGAAGGCACTGGCCTGGGTGGAGGCAGAGGACGTGGTGGCTTCCCTGCACGAGGCTTTGGGCTGGGAACCCGGAGATCACTGGCATCAGAACCAGGACCTGGCAGCTGATGGTGAAGGCCAGCGAGACGGTGCGGAGGTTGAAGCGGGCTCGTAGACTCGAGTGCAATGTCTGAGCGCCGCCAACACCACAGCCCCGTGAAGTTCTCCCCAGAGGTCTTTGACCAACAGGAGGGCGGGATGGACCCTGCCCTGGTGGCAGAGGTCGCCCACATCACCGCCGCCGCCGTGGTGAGCCGCGGCCGGTCCATCGAGGACCCGGAGGTGCACCGTCGCCTGGTGGAGTTCACGGACACCGAGGGCCTGGACGGGTTGGCCGCCCTGTGGTCGGATGCCCCGCCGGTCAGCCTCCCCGGTGCCCTGTGGCGGCTCTACGCCTTGCGCTCGTCCGTACGCGCCGACCCCGTTCGGATGAGCCGGTGGTTCACCGCGGGTCGATCCACTGCGCAGGTCTCCAACGTGGTGGCAGGGGTGGCCGATCCCCCGGGCGCGGAGGAAATCCAGACCATGGCCAACACCGTGCTGCACGGGGCATGGCGGGGTGATTTCGACGTGGCCCTGGAACGGTTTGCCGCCTTCTGCCGGGTGGCCGCCCTGGGGCGGATCCGTCTGGAGGACCACGAAGGCCTGGAAGCCGTCCGTGGAGCACGCAAGCTCGAACACACCGCGGAGGACCTGGAAGCTGCCGCCAGAGCATGGCGGGCAGGAACGTTGGACTGACGGCTGGACGGGCGCCGTCGTCGTTGTGCAGCGGGCGGGCGTGCGTTCACTGAGCGTGATCGCGGGACGACGGCGGTTGACCGGCGCGGGGTGAGGGCTCGTAGGATGCTTGCAGGTGTCGGGCCGCAGGTAGCCCCGGGCTCCATCATTTAGCCGCCACGAGCGGCCTTCCGCCGAGAGGCGCTCCCGGTCCGACACCCTCAAACTTTCCCTCACCAGGCCCAACACTGCCCTGCATGCGGCAGCGTCCGGTGAGTTCACTTTCACCCGGTAAGGTGCCCTTGCCAGCGAAACCAGCGCGGATTTCCTGGCCCGATTCTGCCCGAGCGAGCGAAGGTGTAGGACTCCATGCCGTTGCGGATCTTCCCCGAGGACGATCGCATCCTTGACCTCCTGGCCGAGATGGCCGGTCAGGTCAACGAATCCGCACGGTGCTGTTCCGAACTCCTGGGCAGCGACGACGACCACGTGGACCAGGTCCTGGAAGAAGCGCGAGCGGTGGACGCCCGCACGGCGGACCTCTACTTCAGCGCCATGACCACCTCACGTTCCTCCTACGTGTTGCCCATCCCGCGCTCAGACGTCTACGTGCTCAGCGGCTGGTTGGCCCGGGCCTGCGAATCCCTGTTGCTGGCCGCCGAGGCCATGGCGGAGCCGGCCATGCGGCGGCAGTCCAAACACACCACGGAGCAGCTGAACACCATCGGGCGCATGGCCAACCTGAGCGTGCGCGCCATGCACAACCTCTCGGACCTTGAGGGCCTGGATGAGTACTGGTTTGACATGTTCCGGCTGCGCAAACAGGCTGACCGCACCTTTGAACTGCACCGCCTGGATTTGCTGGACAAGCACAAACCGGCAGTGGCGCTGAAGCGAACCATCATGGTGGAGCACCTGCACAACTGCACCCGTGCCCTGAGCCAGTTGGCCACGGAAGTGGGCCGCATTGTGGTCGCGGAGACCTGATCCGTGACCGCTGTCCTGGTTGTCCTGGCCCTGATCCTCACCATGGGCTACGCCCTGGTGAACTCCTTCCATGACGTCCCCAATGCCACCGCCATCCCGGTTCGCCACCGTGCTCTCACACCGCGAGCGGCCTTGATCCTGGCGGCTTTGCTCAACATGTTGGGTGTGGTGGCCGCTGCCATCATGTTGCCGCTGGCCGATCTTGACCTGTTTGTCACCGACCTGATCGACCCCGCACCGGCCCTGGGCGTGATCATCTGTGCCTTGTTGACCACCATCGGATGGGATTTGTTGACCTGGTGGTGGGGGTTGCCGTCGTCGAGCACCTCAGCGTTCACAGGTGCGGTGTTGGGCGCCTCCGTAGCCGTGGGCTGGGTGGGCCTGACCGCTGAACTGCCCCTGGACATGAGCACCTTCTGGCATCTGGCGGTACCGGTGCTGGTGGCCCCCGTGGTGGCATTCGTGATCGCCTGGGTGCTGGTGATCCCGGCCGTCCGCGGACTGCGCCACGTGGAGGCCAACCAGGTCCGACTCCTGGCCCGCGTGGGCATGGTGGTGGGCTCCACCGGCACCAACGTTGGCCACGGGCTCTTCCACGGACAACGGGTGCTGCTTCTGTTGCTGACCATTCCAGCCCTGGGCGGCTTCACCTCCGGCGCCTCCGACTCAGCCCTGCCGGCTGCTGTTGTGGTCACCGCATTGGCGTTTGCCATCGGCAGCTTGTTCGGCGCCTGGCGGATTGCCCGCACCATCTCCACCCGCATGGTGGGCACGGATGCCCTGCGCGGCGGGATCGCGCAGGTGGTCTCCGGCCTGCTGCTCTTTGCCGGCGGCATCACCAGTGGCGTCACACTCTCCACCTCCCAAACCACGACGGCGGCTGTGCTCGGAACCGGCATCAACCAGAAGTACCGGGCAACCAACCACCGCATTGTGGGGCAGATCCTGGTGTGCTGGGTCCTCACCCCGGTGGTGAGCGCCGTGGTGGGCGGCACCCTGGTGTTGGCCATCTCCCCGTTGTTGGGCGCCTGAGCTCGCTTCCTTTATCCAGCTTTGCGCACGGATAGGTGCAGATTTTCGGCCGGTGATGCGTTTTTCCGTGCTCAAAGTTGGAATGTGGTCTCAGTAACCCCTACCTGACCTGTGGATAACTCCGATCGGGCTCTCGCCGGTCACAAGGGCGCCCGGATCTGCTGATCCGCAAGGGCCTCAGCCTGCCGCTGGAGACGACCCTGTGGCGCGCCCAAGTCACCGGTGCGTTGGAGACCCTGTTGGCCATCCAACCCCTGCTGCCCGGATGGAAGGCAGTGGCTGCCGTTGACCACATCCTGGCCACGGGATTGAGCTACGCAGACCCCAGATGGCCCATCACCCCTGAAGATCTGCTGAATCTGGTGGATCAGCTACCGCCATACACCCGCGGTGCAGCTGCCCTGCGCGCCAGCCTTGGTCGAGCGGCCAGCCATGTCTGGTCCCCCATGGAAACTCTGCTGCGCTTGATGCTTGTCCACGACCAATTCCGTGAGCCCACGTGCAACCTCGGGGTGCAGTTGCCGGACGGCACCTGGGTGGATTTGGCGGATCGTCGTCGTTGGCGCGCCTTGACCGGCGATCTGTGGCGAGCCCTGGGGCGTCACTGAATTGGGCACAAGGAACCGATCAGCCGAAGCGGCCGGACACGTAGTCCTCCGTGGCCTTCTGGCTGGGGTTCTGGAAGATGGTGGCGGTGTCGTCGTACTCCACCAACTTGCCGGGCTTGCCGGTGCCTTCAATGTTGAAGAACGCGGTCTTGTCAGCCACGCGCTGGGCCTGCTGCATGTTGTGGGTCACGATCACCACGGTGAACTGTTCCTTCAGCTCATGGATCAGGTCCTCGATGGCGATGGTGGAGATCGGGTCCAGAGCGGAGCAAGGCTCATCCATCAGCACCACGTCAGGCTTCACGGCCATGGTGCGGGCAATGCACAGACGCTGCTGCTGGCCACCGGAGAGACCGGAGCCGGGCTTGTCCAGACGGTCCTTGACCTCGTTCCACAGGTTGGCGCCCTTCAAGGAGGACTCCACCAGTGCATCGGCATCCGAGCGGGAGATCTTCTTGTTGTTCAGCTTCACGCCGGCCAGCACGTTGTCCCGGATGGACATGGTGGGGAACGGGTTGGGGCGCTGGAAGACCATGCCCACCATGGAGCGCACGGTCACGGGGTCAACGCCCTTGCCGTACAGGTCCTCCCCGTCCAACATGACCTTGCCCTTGGCGTAGGCACCCGGGATGACCTCGTGCATACGGTTCAGGGTCCGCAGGAAGGTGGACTTGCCACAGCCGGACGGGCCGATGAAGGCGGTCACCGAGCGGGACTCGATGTTGATGTTGACGTCCTCAACGGCCAGGAAGTCGCCGTAGTACACGTTCAGGTTCTCTACGTCGATTCGCTTGGACATGGATCCTCTGCTTCTCTCTAGTCTCTGTCAGGCCGGTTCAGCGGCCGGTCTTGGGCGCGAACGCCTTGGCAATCAGTCGAGCGATCAGGTTGAGCACCATCACGAACACGATCAGGATCAGCGCCGCACCCCATGCACGGTCGGTGGAGGGGTCCGGGGCGGTGGGAGCCACGGGTCGCATCAGCTGCTGGTAGATGAAGGTGGGCAGGGTGGCCATCCAGTCATTGAACACATTGAGGTTCACCCGCTCGAAGTATCCAACAGTCACCAACAGCGGCGCAGTTTCACCGATCACACGGGCGATCGCCAGGGTCACACCGGATGCGATGCCGGAGATGGAGGTGGGGATGACCACCTTCAGGATGGTCCGCCACTTGCGCACACCCAAGGCGTAGGAGGCCTCACGCAGCTCATTGGGGACGATCTTGAGCATTTCCTCCGTGGCCTTGACCACCGTGGGGATCATCAGCACGGTCAACGCCACGGCACCGATGATGCCCATACGGGTGTTGGGCCCCAGCATCAGACCGAACAGCGCGGAGGCGAACAGACCGGCCACAATGGAGGGCACGCCTGTCATGACGTCCACCAGGAAGGTGATGACCTTGCCCAGCCAGTTGTCGTTGGAGTACTCGACCAGGTAGATGGCGGTCAGCAGCCCAATCGGCACGGAGAACAGGGTGGCCCAGAAGGTGATGGCCACGGTGCCCAGGATGGCCTGCAGCGCACCTCCCGGAGGACGGTCACCGGCGTTGGCAGCAGCCTGGTCCACGGTTCCGGTGATGCCACCCATGGTGGTGGTCAAGAAGTCGATGGAGATGGTGGGCACGCCGCGCACCAACACGGTCCAGATCACGGAGATCAGCGGGATGATGGCCAGGATGAACGCCGCGTACACCACGTAGGTCAGGGCGGCATCGGAGCCCTTGCGGCTGCCTTCAATGGTGGTCACCGCAATGGGTGCTGCAATCAGGAAGATCACCGCGGAGAAGATCGCCCAAGTGGCGATCCCGAACCCGATCAGCGCAGACAGTGCTGCACCCACGACGACGGCGGCCACCATCACGGCCGGCACCAACCACTTGGGGCGCTGCCCGGAGGTGAGGGAGTTCTTCACCGGGGAGGATGACTTGGATTGAGTGGAGATCGACATCAGTTGGCCCCCGAGAATTCCTTGTAGCGAGCAATGATGGCGCGGGCAATGAAGTTCACGATCAAGGTGATGATGAACAGCATCAGACCGGCGGCAATCAGTTCCGCCAGACGGTTGCCGAAGGCCTCCGGGTAGTTCAGGGCGATTTCGGCGGCAATCGTGTTGTTGCCGGTGCGGATCAGGGACCACTGCAGGCCACCGGTGGAGAGCACCAGTGCCACAGCCATGGTCTCGCCCAGGGCACGGCCCAGGGCCAGCATCACGGAGGAGATGATGCCGGTACGGGCGAACGGCAGGACGGCCTGGCGGATCATCTCGAACCGGGTGGCACCGAGTGCCAAGGAGGCTTCCTCGTGCAGCTGCGGGGTCTGGATGAAGATCTCCCGGCACAGGGACGTGATGATCGGCAGGATCATGATGGACAGCACAATGCCCGCGGTCATCATGGTTCGCCCGGTGGCTGATGCAGGGCCTGCGAACAGCGGAATGAAGCCGAAGTTCTCTGACAGCCACGTGTAGAAGGGCGCCAGGGCCGGGGACAGCACAGTCATGCCCCATGCGCCGTAGACCACGGACGGGATGGCGGCCAGAAGGTCGATCACATATCCCACGGGCTTGGCCACCTTGGCGGGGGCGTAGTGGGAGATGTAGAGAGCCACCAGGATGCCCACCGGGGTGGCGATCAGCAGCGCGATGATCGCTGCCACCAAGGTGCCAAGCACCAGCGGGTAGACGTAGTTCAGGAACCCTTCACCACCGGAGACGGAGGTGGCCGGGATGTCCAGGACCGGTGAGGCCTGCCAGGTCAGGAAGATGGCGACGGCGGCCAGCATCACAAAGATCAGGATGCCGGCGCCCAAGCTCAGCCCGGAGAAGATCTTGTCCCCGGCGCGGCCGCCCGATGTGTCGGCGTTGGCCAACGAGCTACGGGAAGTTTCTCCCCCGGGCCTGCGCCCCGTGCGCTCCTCCGAGTCGGAGAGATTGGTTGACATTCGTCATGCCCCTTTTGGTTGAGGGTCAAGTGCGGTTCAGGATGGACCGGCGTCGTCAGCCACGGATCCCAGCGTGGTGTGGGACACACCGGTCACGGCACAGGTCCGTCCGGTGCCCGGTCTGGATGACCTCGGGACCGGACGGACCGTGTGGGTGGGGGCGCTCACTGTTCAGGTGAGAACCCGTGGAACATCATTCAGCGGCGGTGATGCCGTTGATGGACTCTTCAGCCTGGGAGCGCAGGGACTCGGACAGCGGGGCGGAACCGGCTGCGTCAGCAGCGGTGTTCTGGCCGTCCTCGGAGACCACGTAGAGGCCAAAGGCCTTGGCTGCGTCAGCGGTGTCCTGATCCTGGTACTCGTTGCAGTAGATGTGGTAGCTGACCAGAACGATCGGGTAGGCCTCGGACTCTTCCGTGTCGCGCGCCAGCTCCATGGCCATCTCGGCGTCGGAGCGGCCTTCGATCACGGTGGAGGCCTCAACGGCGGTGGCAGCTGCTTCTGCGGAGAGGTCAACGTACTCGCCACCCACACCAACGGACACGGTGCCCAGGTCGCCGCCTTCTTCAACAGCGGAGGCGTCAGCGTAGGTGATGGCGCCCTCAGTGCCGCTCACGGTGGAAACCACACCGGAGGTGCCCTGTGCGTTCTCCTGACCGGAGACAGGCCAGGACTCGGAAGCCTCATCGGTCCAGACATCGCCGGCGGCGGCGTGCAGGTACTCGGTGAAGTTTTCCGTGGTGCCGGACTCGTCAGAGCGGTGGACCACGGTGATGTTGGTGTCGGGCAGATCCGCATCCGGGTTCTGCTGGGCGATCTCAGGATCGTCCCAGGTGGTGATCTCACCGTTGAAGACCTTGGCAATGGTCTCAGCGTTCATGTTGACGTGGTCAACACCGGGCAGGTTGAAGGCCACCGCAATCGGGGAGATGTAGGCGGGGACGTGGAATGCGCCGTCGGGGCCGCAGATCTCCTGGGAGGACTCGTACTCGTCGTCACTCATGATGGCGTCGGAGCCGGCAAAGTCAGCGCCACCGGCCAGGAACGCTTCACGGCCGGCACCGGAGCCGTCCGGGGAGTAGCGAACCTCGACGTCGGCGTTCTCGGAGGCGCCGTTGGTCCAAGCGGTCATGGCAGCTTCCTGGGAGGAAGCGCCGGCACCGGTCAGCGTGCCGCCACCGCCACAGGCGGTCAAGGTCAGTGCGCCCAAAGCCAGAACGGCGGTGGTGCGGCCAATGAGGGAAACCTTCACAATTGCCCCTTCAACTTCAGTTCAGGGCCCCTTTTGAATGTCCGGGGCTCGTCGGTGATCCACGCCGTTGAGGTTCGGCGATGAGCGAGTCCGTGGGAAACCTTGAGGTCTCACCCCGGCGCTCACGGTGAATGACTGTATGGGGGCTGGGTGGACGGCACTTCCGCAGAACATGAACGGAAGGTGAACAGTCCAATCTTCTGTGCGATCCGCATCACAAGCCTGCCGGACGTGGCCGAGCCGCCAAAACGCCCCCGCCTAAGATGGCTCCATGAGCCAAGCCACCTCCCCCCAATCCTCACGTGGCTTCAACGATTTGGCCCGCGAGCGCGTCAAGGACGGCTTCCTGCGGGTGCGCACCGGAATCCTGCAGGCACTGCAGCTGACCGTGGCTGCGGTGGGAGCCTTTGTGTTCTCCGAGCGGATCCTTGGCCATCACGGACCGATCTTTGCTGCAACGGCCGCCACCGTGGCATTGGGGTTTTCCAAGGGAGGCATCCGTTACCGGCGGGTGCTGGAGGTGGCCATCGGTTGCACGTTGGGCATCTTGTTCGCCGAACTCCTCACCCATTGGATCGGGCGGGGGATCTGGCAGGCCGCCGTCGTCATGTTGCTTTCCGTGCTGTTGGCGCAGTTCCTGGACAGCGGGGTGCTGTTCACCACCCAGATGGCACTGCAAGCGCTGTTGGTGGTCATGTTGCCACCGCCGGTGGACGGCACGTTGACGCGTTCGATTGATGCCATGATCGGCGGTGCCTTTGCGCTGCTGCTGGTGTATTTGATCCCCACGGACCCGCGCAGACAACCCCGTGAGCAGCTGCGGAAGCTGACCACGGAAGTCTCCGAGGTGCTGCGGGAAGCGGCGGAGGCAGTGCGTCGTGACGATTCCCAGGCCGCCTGGCACTGTCTGGTGCGGGCCCGCAAGACGCAGCCGATTGTGGACGGCGTGACCACGTCCCTGAAGTCTTCCCACGAGATCGCCGTGGCAGCACCACTGCACCGGCGTCACCGTTCCGAGGTGGATGAGATCGCTCGAGCCATCCGCTACCTGGATCTGGTGACCCGCAACTCACGGGTGTTGGCCCGGCGGGTGGCCAGCATCATCAATCACATCACGCTGGCCCCGGAGGCGTTGGAGTCCATTGCCGAGAGCTTGGATGCCATGGCTGATGTGATAAACACCGTGGGCAATGGTTTGGCGGTGGCACAGTCCGGGGCGCGCGATTCCTACATGCGGCAGGCCCGGAACCAACTGGAAGTGGTGGCGGGGCGCATGCATCCGGACACCATGGGCATCCAGACCATGGAGGGGCAAGGTTTGGTGCTGCTGATGCGGCCCATGGTGGTGGACCTGTTGGAGGCCACGGGCCTGGAGCACGAGGAGGCCCTGACCTATCTCCCCCGCCTGGACGACTGGGACCGCCTATGAGCCGCTGCTCACCGGAACGACGACGACGGCGCCCGCTCTTGTGATGTCCGAGCCCCTCATTAGGTTGTAGTCATGAGCGCCAAGAGCAAAACACCTGGGTACCGGTGCACGGAGTGTGGTTGGGCCACCGCCAAATGGGTGGGCCGCTGTGGCGAATGTCAGTCCTGGGGCACCGTGGAAGAGGTTGGCACCGCCAAGGTCCGCACCACACCGGCGCGGGTGGTGGACAAACCAGCCCAACCCATTGCTGACGTTGATGCCTCCCAAGCCGCTTTTGTGACCACCGGAGTCTCCGAGCTGGACCGGGTGTTGGGTGGTGGCCTGGTGCCCGGCGCCGTGATCCTCCTGGCCGGTGAACCCGGGGTCGGCAAGTCCACGTTGCTGGTGGATGCCGCCGCACGGGTGGCTCGCGGGGTGGCACCACGGCCGGCGCGCAAGGTGTTGTACGTGACCGGTGAAGAATCAGCAGCACAGGTCAAACTGCGTGCGGATCGAGTCGGCGCCCTGGCGGACTCACTGTTTCTGACGGCGGAGACGGATCTTGCCACCGCGCTGGGTCAGGTGAAGGCCCTGGAACCGGAGGTCCTGGTGGTGGATTCCGTCCAGACCCTGAGCAGCGCAGAAGTGGATGGTGCTGCCGGTGGTGTGACCCAGGTCCGTGAGGTGGCTGGTTCCCTGATCGCTGCCGCCAAATCCCGGGGCATGACCGTGCTCCTGGTGGGTCACGTGACCAAGGAGGGCACGATTGCCGGCCCACGGTTGTTGGAACATCTGGTGGACGTGGTCTGCCAGTTCGAAGGTGACAAGCACTCCAGCATCCGCCTGCTGCGTGCCGTCAAGAACCGCTACGGCCCCACGGATGAGGTCGGGTGTTTTGAACTTCAGGACAGCGGCATCCGCTCCGTGGACGATCCCTCCGGGTTGTTCGTCTCCAGGACCGCCCAAGCGGTGTCAGGAACCTGTCTGACCGTGACCATGGAAGGCCGCCGCCCACTGTTGGCTGAAGTACAGGCGTTGCTGGACCAGCCCCAGACCGCCCAGCCACGCAGGGCCACGGCCGGGCTGGACTCCTCCCGGGTGGCCATGTTGTTGGCTGTTCTGCAGCGCCGTGCCGGGCTGAGCTTGGGCAACATGGATGCCTACGTCTCCACCGTGGGTGGTGTTCGGCTGGCGGAACCGGCAGCGGATCTTGCTGTGGCTCTGGCGCTGGCATCTGCTGCCCAGGACAAACCTCTCCCCCAGCGGTTGGTGTGCTTTGGTGAGGTGGGACTGGCCGCTGAGGTCCGCCCGGTCCCCGGCATCGGTCGCCGGATTCACGAGGTGTCCCGGCTGGGATTCACGCACGCCGTGGTGCCGGCCAGCCCGCAGGGACCTGGACCCATCCCCGATGGGTTCAAGGTCAAGGAGGTCACCACCCTGGCAGAGGCTCTGGCCCTGTTCTTCCCCAGCTGAGATCACACCAAGCGCAGCCGTCCCGGACCGCAGGGTCAGGGCCGCCACACCATCAGATCCACCGACGGGTCAGGACCCCCACCGAGCCCCTCGCGCCACCGGGTCAGGTCCAACAGAAGGCCGCTCCCGCTGCCGAGCCAGGCCCACCATCGGCTGACTCACTCGAGGGTGAATTCCACACCCTCACTACGGGTCTCCCCCAGTGCCACCGTCAAGCGGTAACCACCCGGGTTCACCTGGGCGCCCTCCGTGGCACAGTCCGCCACGGAACGGTGCCGGTTCCACTCAAAGCGCGCGGATTCCGTCTCACCGGGTTCGATTTCAATGGGACGGTCCTGGCCGTCGATCTGGCAGTGCGCCGAGTCAAAGACCTTGTCCGGTCCGCTGGTCACAGCAAAGTTCATGCGCGCGGTGCCTGCGTTGACCATGCAGGGATCATCGCCGGTGTTCTCCAAGGACATCACCAGGATGGGGTTCGCGCCCTCACCGTAGGTCTCCTTCTCCGTGGAGGCGGAAACCTTGAGCTTCTCTCCGCAGGCTCGGGCCGCAGGCCCGGAGGCGCCGTCGCTGGCCTGAGATTCTGGGCGGGCCGTGAATCCGGCAAAGGGATCCGTGTTGGTGGGCTGCGCAGTGGCGGCAGGTCCGGGTGCAACTTCCGCGTCCCCGCCCAACAGGTTCACCAGGCCGTAGGCCAGAGCACCCACCACAGCGATCGCCAGAACCAGGGCAATCAGTCGCCTGCGCCGGTAGACCTCCGGGCCAAGACCACCCCCCGTGGAGGATGAACCACCGCCAGCCCCATAGGCGTCATCCGCGGGGGTGTCCCAGTCATCATCCACACGGTGGTGGTCATCAGACGAGGCTGCCCATGACTGTTCGTGGAGGTCATACGGGGGCTCGGCTGCGGCGTCGTCGTGCTGCGGGGTGCGTTCGGTGCGGTTGCGAGCGGGCCTGGTGGATTCCCCCAGATCAGGGAGGTCAAAATCCCAGGGATCGTTCTCCCCGTGCCCACTGTTTCCGCGCCCGCTTGCATCGTCCCGTGCCATGACCTCCAGGCTACAGTGGTGCGGATGACCCCCGCGCCCACACCCGTAGCTGACCTGGATCCGCAGGTGATTGCCAGGCTGCACCGGCACATCACGGAGTGGTTTGCCACGGCCCAACGTGACCTTCCCTGGCGGGCCGCTGATTGCTCGCCGTGGGGTGTGTTGGTCTCGGAAATCATGCTCCAGCAGACGCCCGTGGTCCGAGTTTTGCCGCGTTGGCTGGACTGGATGCGCCGCTGGCCCACCCCGGCCGACCTGGCCCAGGCCCCTACGGCTGATGTGCTGCGCGCCTGGGAGCGGCTGGGTTATCCGCGGCGGGCACTGCGCCTGCAAGCTGCCGCCCAGGCCATCGTAGAACGCCACGCGGGCCAGGTTCCCCCAGATCACAGCGCGCTTCTGGCCCTGCCAGGAGTAGGTTCCTACACGGCGGCGGCGGTGGCGGTCTTCGCCTTTGGCGACCGACAAACGGTGATCGACACCAACATCCGCCGCGTCCACGCCCGCGTGATCTCCGGGGTGGCCCTGCGCGGCAAGTCCCTGACCGCGGCCGAAACCAGGCTGGCCGAGCGTCTGATGCCCAAGGATCGTGCCTTGTCCGTCAGGTGGAACCAGGCGGTGATGGAGCTCGGTGCCCTGATTTGCACCGCCCGGTCTCCCAAATGCGCCGAATGCCCGGTGGCCGCGGACTGTGCGTGGTTGGCTGCCGGTTCCCCACCACCGGAGATGGCGCCCAGAGGCCAGGCCTGGCACGGAACTGACCGGCAAGTGCGCGGCGCGGTCATGGCCGTGCTGCGAGCAGCGGACGTGGCCGTACCGGAGCAGTGGCTCACCGTTGCCCAGGAGATCAGCCTGGACGATGCGGGTTCAACGGGCCCGGTCAAACAGTTGGAGAAGCTCCTGAGCCTGGATGCCCCGCCGGATCAACGACGCCGCGCCGTGGACGGCCTGGTCTCAGACGGTTTGGCCATCCGGACGGACTCCGGCATTCGCCTCCCCTAGCAACCGTCCGCAGCTCACCCTCTCTGAGCCACCCACTTCCTCCGCCGAGTAGGCCTTTTGATCGCTGCTGAGCGCTCGGGGGCGATCAAAAGGCCTACTCGGCGGGGAAGGCGGGAGTGGGAGAAGGAGAGTGCGGGCGGGCAGAGAGGTTGCGGATCATGCGGGTGTTGCCCAATGTGTTCGGCTTGACCCGCGCCAGGTCCAGGTACTCGGCAACACCCTCGTCCTGCGAACGCAGAAGCTCTGCAAAAACCTCAGGGTCAATCTGATCCTGGTTTGGCATGACCTCAAAACCGTGACCTCGGAAAAAGGAGACCTCAAAGGTCAAGCAGAACACCCGGTCCACACCCAGGTCCCGGGCCCGTTCCAGCAACTGCGTGACCAGTTTCCCGCCGATCCCCCGGCCCCGAACCGTGGAATCCGTGGCCAACGTGCGGATCTCCGCCAGATCCCCCCACATCACGTGGAGCGCACCGCAGCCGACCAGTCGGGTGGCGCCGTCGTCGTCGATCATTTCGGCCACCAAGAAATCCTGGATGCCTTCGTAGTACGCCACCGTCTCCTTGATCACCAGCACCCCGGCGTGCGCCAGCGGAGTCACCAGCGCCTTGATCCCGGGCACGTCCTGAGTGGTGGCCGGGCGGAGACGGATCTCAGAAGTCATTCGGCAAGTGTAGGCACACCCACGGGGGCAGCCGCGAACAGCAAGGAGGGCCGCACCTGTACGGCGCGGCCCTCCTCAACCAGCCTCACTGGGGCTGACGACGACGATCAGGCGGTTGCCTGCCCCGTGCCCGGACCCTCTTGGCCGGAGTTCGAGGCTGCGGAGTCGTACTCCCCGCTGTGCGGCACATCTGTACCGGACGGCTCCTCGCCGGGGACCAGATCAGAGTTGTCCTGGTCATCCGCGGCATCGGAGAAGTCAGTGTCCGGCAGCTCGGCCATGGGGGTTCCCACGAACGTGAACTTCTGGTCATCCCCCTCACCTTCAACGTCCACCAGCACCTGCTCACCGGAGGAGATTTCCCCGAACAGGATCTTCTCCGAGAGGTGGTCCTCGATGTCGCGCTGAATGGTGCGGCGCAGCGGGCGGGCACCCATGGCGGGGTCGTACCCACGGGAGGCCAATGCCTGCTTGGCGGCGTCCGTGACCACGATGGACATGTCCTGCTCACGCAGGCGCTCCTGCAGACGAGCAACGAACAGATCCACGATCTGCACGATCTCCGCCTCGGTCAGCTGCGGGAACACGATGATCTCGTCCACACGGTTCAGGAACTCAGGCCGGAAGTGCTCCTTGAGCTCATCCTGGACCTTGGCCTGCATGCGCTCGTAATTGGAGCCTGCATCCAGGCCGGCCTGGAAGCCCACCGGCACGGACCGGGAGATGTCCTTGGTACCCAGGTTGGTGGTCATGATGATCACGGTGTTCTTGAAGTCCACCACGCGGCCCTGGGAGTCGGTCAGGCGACCGTCCTCCAGGATCTGCAGCAGCGAGTTGAACAGGTCCTGATGGGCCTTCTCCACCTCGTCAAAGAGCACCACGGAGAACGGCTTGCGGCGCACCTTCTCCGTGAGCTGTCCGCCTTCTTCAAAGCCCACGTACCCGGGAGGGGCACCGAAGAGTCGGGAGACCGTGTGCTTCTCCTGGTACTCGGACATGTCCAGGGTGATCAGGGCGTCCTCGTCACCGAACAGGAACTCCGCCAGGGCCTTGGCCAGCTCAGTCTTACCAACACCGGTGGGCCCGGCGAAGATGAACGAACCACCCGGACGCTTGGGGTCCTTCAGACCTGCGCGGGTACGGCGGATAGAGCGTGAAAGCGCCTTGATGGCATCGTTCTGGCCCACCACACGCTTGTGCAGCTCGTCCTCCATGCGCAGCAGGCGCCCGGACTCTTCGTCAGAGAGCTTGTAGACCGGCACACCGGTGGCTGCGGAGAGAACATCAGCGATCACATCCGGGGTGACCTCAGCAACCTGGTCGCCGCCTTCACGCCAGGCCTTGTCCTTCTCATCGCGCTCTGCCAGCAGCTTCTGCTCACGGTCACGCAGGGACGCGGCCTTCTCGTAGTCCTGGCCCTCAATGGCAGCTTCCTTGGCCTTCTTGACCCCGGCGATCTCCTCATCGAGTCCCTTGATCTCCGGGGGTGCGGTCATGCGCTTGATGCGCAGGCGCGCGCCGGCCTCGTCAATCAGGTCAATGGCCTTGTCCGGCAGGAAACGGTCGGAGATGTACCGGGCGGCCTGGTGCACGGCTGCTTCCAGTGCCTCGTCCGAGATGGACACTCGGTGATGGGCCTCGTATTTGTCCCGCAGGCCCTTGAGGATCTCCACCGCGTGCGCCTCCGAGGGCTCATCCACCTGGATGGGCTGGAAACGGCGCTCCAGGGCAGCGTCCTTCTCAATGTGCTTGCGGTACTCATCCAGGGTGGTGGCGCCGATGGTCTGCAGTTCACCACGAGCCAGCATGGGCTTGAGGATCGATGCGGCGTCGATTGCCCCTTCAGCGGCACCGGCACCCACCAGGGTGTGGATTTCATCGATGAACAGGATGATGTCCCCGCGGGTGCGGATCTCCTTGAGTACCTTCTTAAGGCGTTCCTCGAAGTCACCGCGGTAACGGGAACCGGCCACTAGCGAGCCCAGATCCAGGGTGTAGAGGTGCTTGTCCTTCAGGGTCTCCGGAACGTCCCCGCGGACAATGGCCTGCGCCAGTCCTTCGACGACGGCGGTCTTGCCCACGCCCGGTTCACCGATCAGCACCGGGTTGTTCTTGGTACGGCGGGACAGAACCTGCATGACACGTTCCATCTCACGGGCACGGCCGATCACCGGGTCCAGCTGGCTCTCCCGAGCAGCGGCGGTGAGGTTGCGGCCGAACTGGTCCAGCACAGCGGAACCTGCCGGAGTGCCTTCACCGGAGGAACGGCCACCGGTACCGGCGGTCTCCTTCTCCTCCCCGGAGCCACCACCCTGGTAGCCGGAGATGAGATCCAACACGGTGGAGCGGACCTTCTGCGGGTCCGTGCCCAGCTTGGTCAGCACCTGCGCGGCAACACCTTCACCGGCGCGGATGATGCCCAGCAGGATGTGCTCCGTGCCGATGTAGTTGTGGCCCAGCTGCAGCGCCTCCCGCAGGGAGAGCTCAAGAACCTTCTTGGCCCGCGGGGTGAACGGGATGTGACCGGACGGGGCCTGCTGGCCGGGGCCGATGATGTCTTGAACCTGCTCGCGGGCGGCGTTGAGCGTGATGCCCAGCGAGTCCAGGGCCTTGGCGGCAACGCCTTCATTCTCGTGAATGAGGCCGAGCAGCAGGTGCTCGGTGCCGATGTAGTTGTGGTTGAGCATCCTGGCCTCTTCCTGGGCCAGCACCACGACCCGTCGGGCCCTGTCGGTGAAGCGTTCGAACATGGATACTCCTCAGTTGATCGTCACGACGATGCTACGCAGGCAACCCCGTGAATCATGGGCTGTTCGCCACTGGCGAGAAGGTTGCTGGCGCAAGATCACGCGGTTTTTCGGCTCTCCCAAAAGCCTCTTCCCCAGCAGCGAAACTTGGACCCACTCACCCCACCGCCGAGTTGGCTTTTTGATCGCCCCTCAGCGCTCAGCAGCGATCAAAAAGCCCACTCGGCGGATAAGGGTGGGATGCAAAAGGGCCAGGCGAACACAAAATGTTCACCCGGCCCTTGAGCAAGGATTCAGCCGAAACCCGATGGCCCCGGCCACCGATCACTTGTTGGCTGCGTAGTAAGCATCCTGGATCTCCTGGTGGATACGGCCACGGTCGGAGACGTTGTAACCGTTGGACTTGGCCCACTCACGGATCTTGGGGGTGTCCGGGTTGGTGCGGGTGGCAGCAGCGCGGGCGGTACCGGTGCGGCCCTTGCCTGCAGCCGAAGCCCGGCGAGCCTTGGACACGAACGGACGGATGGCACCGCGCAGCTTGTCTGCATTTGCGCTGGAGAGGTCGATCTCGTAGGAGTTTCCGTCCAGACCGAAACGAATGGTTTCGTCGGCGGGGCCGCCGTCGAGGTCGTCCTCGAGGATGATCTTTACTGTCTGTGCCATTGTGTGGATCTCTCCCGAATGTGGATTGAGGTTCAAGGGTCGGGAGGGGCGGCAGGTATTTTCCTGGGAAAATCTGTCACCGATCTCCGCGATCACATCAACGGTAAACCGCAAACGCCATCAATGCAATTAGAGCCCCGCGAACTCCACGCCGACTATCAGGAATTTCTCATGTTCGCCGGCAGATAACTCTTGTTCGGATCACACCTGTGTAGACGTACATGAGTCCACTTTCTCCATCACAGGGATTACTTTTCATCTTCCTGTGCAGCGTTGCGCGCCTGCACCCTGCTGGAATCCTCAGTGCCGCCCGAATCTCCGCCTGCCGCGCCCGTCACCGAGTGTCCTTCCCGCTCACGGACCTGCCGGTACCACTGTTCGGCGTCCTCCCGCGCAGTCTTCTCCGCCTCCCGCTCTCCGCGGTCAGCGCGCATGATGGATCGCATGACAAACCAGAAAATCAGCCCCACGCCGATGGACGGCAGCAGAACAGCCAGATAATCACCCATGATTCATGCCCTCCCGGACCGGTCAGTCTTTCTCTGGCTTCATCAGCGGAAACAGAATCGTCTCCCGAATGCCCAGGTCCGTGAACAGCATGATCAACCGATCCAGACCCAGCCCCAAACCGCCCATGGGCGGTGCACCGTGTTCCAGGGCACGCAGGAAGTCCTCATCCAACTGCATGGCTTCGTCGTCGCCGGCGGCCGCCATCTGCGATTGCTGCGTCAAACGCTCCCGCTGGATCACGGGGTCAATCAGCTCGGAGAACGCCGTTCCGCGCTCCATGCCGCCGATGATCAGGTCCCAGGCTTCAATCACACCGTGTTCGCTGCGGTGCTGGCGAGCCAGGGGTTGAGCAGCCGGCGGGTAATCAAAAACAAAAGTCGGCTGGATGAGCGTGGGCTCCACGATTTCACCAAAGAGTTCAATCACCAGTTTTTGAGCATCCCATTCGTCCTTGACGGGGACGTTGTGCTCCGCCGCGATCGCTCGCAACTCGGTTTCAGAACTGCGCGGCGTTATTTCCCGCCCAACTGCCTCTGACAGCCCGGGATACACACCCATCCACGCCCATTCACCACGCAGATCGATCTCACCCTTGGCCGTGTGCAGGGGACCCTCCAACCCCAATGCATCCGCACAGGCCACAACGATTTTCTGGATCAACGTTGCCATGGTGAATTGGTCACCCCAGGCCTGATAGGCCTCCAGGGTGGTGAATTCGGGGCTGTGGGTGGAATCCACACCTTCATTGCGGAACACCCGGCCGATCTCAAAGACCTGCTCAACGCCGCCCACCACTGCGCGTTTGAGGAACAACTCCGTGGCAATGCGCAAGGTCATGGGCTGGTCGAACGCGTTCAGGTGGGTGTCGAACGGGCGTGCCGTGGCCCCGCCGTGGATCAACTGCAGTACCGGGGTCTCAATTTCCAAGTACCCGGAATCCTCCAGGGTGCGCCGCACGGTCTTGATGATGGTGGCCCGGGTTCGGACGACGTCGCGTGCCTGCTGACGCACCAAGAGGTCCAGGTATCGCTGGCGAACCCGGGTTTCCTCGTTGAGTTCGCTGCCTTCATACAGGTTGGGCAGCGGGCGCAGAGCCTTGGATGCCATCTGCCATTCGTTGACCATGATGGACAGTTCCCCGCGGCGCGAGCAGATCACCCGCCCCGTGGCGGAGACAAAATCGCCCAGGTCCACCAGGTTCTTCCACTCGGTCAGCGATTGCTCACCCACCACGGCCAGGGAGAGCATCAGCTGCAGTTGGCGGCCGTCACCGTCCTGGATGGCGGCAAAACAGAGCTTGCCGGTGTTGCGCACAAAGGCCACGCGCCCGGTCACGGAGACCACCTGATCGGTCTCCTCCCCCGCCTCCAACTCACCCCAGGTCTCGCGGACCTGCTGGATGGTGTGGGTCCGCGGCACGGACACGGGGTAGGGTTCACGCCCGGAATCCAGAAGTGCCTGCCGCTTGGCCAGGCGGAACTCCGTCTGTTCGTCGGCCACCGCAGCACTCTTGCGGTTCTCGACGACGGCGCTCGGCTCACCCGCGCTAGCGGGCTCGGCGGGCTGCTGGCTCTGGGAATTCTCAGGGGTGGTCACGGTGATCCAGGATAACGGTCCGTCCGCCCCGATCCCTAGCCCAGGGGTGGCGCTGTGCTGTGACTCGCATCGGCCACCTGCCCTCACAGGTGGTGGTTGTCAATCAACCGGGTGGTACCCACCCGTGCGGCAACCAGGGCCAGGGTTCCGGGCACCGGATCAACCGGCTGGAGGGTCTGCGGGTCAACCACGGTCAGGTAGTCCAGTTCCACGGTGTCCGGTCCGGCCCCGATCTGTTGCACGTTGATGGCATCCCGTGCCTGTTCTACGGTCACGGCACCTTGCGCCAGCTCCTGCAAGGTGCGGGAAAGGACCAGGGCGGCGGCGCGTTCGTCGTCGTTGAGGTAAGCGTTGCGGGAGGACAACGCCAGTCCATCAGGGGCACGCACAATCGCCACGGGACAAATCTGTACGTCCACGTTCAGATCACGCACCATGCGCTGGATGATCAACAACTGCTGGGCGTCCTTCTGGCCAAAGTAGGCCCGCACCTGATGCCCACCGGTGACCAGGGCAAAGAGTTTTGCCACCACGGTGAGCACACCGTCAAAGTGCCCGGGACGCGAGGACCCCTCCAACTGGTTGCCGAGTTCACCGGAGGAGACCCGAACCAGCGGCAGCCCGCCTGGATACATGTCCTCCACAGCGGGGGCAAAGACGACGTCCACGCCCAACTCCGTGAGCCGCGCCAAGTCCCCGGGCAGGTCTGAAGGGTAACGGGAGAGGTCCTCACCGGGACCGAACTGCAAAGGATTGACAAAAATGGACACCGCCACCAGGTCATTTTCTGCACGAGCCTGACGCACCAGGTGCCCGTGACCGTCATGCAGGGCGCCCATGGTGGGAACGAATCCCACGGTGGCCTCCGGGCCCAATGCCACTGCCCTGGACCGGAGCAGAGTGCGGAACTCCTGCGGGGAGGTGACCACAACAGGCGGCGTGGGTTCCTGCGGCAACGCCGGCGAATCAGGCGAATCCGGCGCGTCCGGCCCCAGCGCCTGGACCACTCGTTGGTGGTCGGCAGGGCTGAGGGCCCCGCGGTCCTTGGCGCGGTCGGCAGTGGCGCGGGCCATGAACGTGTAAGTGCGCAGCACATCCTCCCGGCCGCTGGCCAAGGCGGCTTCCGCCAGCGCCAGGCGGTGTTCCCGGACCGTTCCGGCATCCCCGCGCACCACGGGTCCGGTCAAGGTGGATTCTCCTGAGCGCAGCGCGTTGTCCACGCTGGCCCGGCTCAGGGCGCCCAACACTCGGGAGGGCTCGTCCACGCCGATCTCCTCCAACACCTGGGTGGCCTGCCCGATCAACGTGGTCAGGTTGTTGGCTCCGTGGGTCAAAGCGGCGTGGTAGAGGGTGCGGTCAGCTTCCGGGATGACCACGGGCTCCCCACCCATCTCCACCACCAAGGCTTGGGCGATGGGCAGCACCGCAGCCGGTGCCGTGACTCCGAAGGGGCACTCGGCCAAGCGGTCAAGGTCCATGGACATGCCCGTGAACGTCATGGCGGGGTGGATGGCCAAAGGAATCGCACCGGCAGCCCGGGCCGGTTCCAGCACGGAGGTGCCCCACCGGCCGGCCACATGGACCACCAGTTGACCGGGCTGCCAGTGACCTCCCTGAGCCAAGCCGCTGATCAACTCCGGCAAGTGATCATCCGGGACCGCCACCAGGACCAGCTCGGCGCGCTCCACCACTTCCGGCACGGTCAACACGGGCACACCGGGCAATAGCAGTTCCGCGCGTTCCGTGGATTCGGCAGAGACCGCAGTCACGCCCACCACGGCGTGCCCGGCAGAACGCAGGGCAGCGCCCAGAACGGCTCCCACCCGGCCTGCGCCAATGACTCCCACACCCAGACGGCCGGGGCGATTGGACGGTGTGCTCACTGATGTTCTCCTGATGGGCCGGCCTCGACGGAGGACACGGACGGATGGCTCAAACCGGCAGGCAGTGCCGGGGCGGCATAGGTGGGCGCCTGAGTGCGGGCCCACGGCAACGGCGGCAGATGAGAGCCAACCCCATCACCCAGATCCGCCGCCCCGTGAGACTCACCCGTGACGGCAGCCACCGCGTTACGTCCGCGTTCCAGCTGCTCCACCACAAAGGACTCCGCCTCGGCCCGATCCATCCGTGCCACGAAGGCACGTACTGGACCGGCAATGGAGTGCAGATTCACATCCGCCAGGTCCAAGGCCCGGGCAATCGGCCCGCGGTCCACGCTGATGGACTGGATCTTGTTGTGTGGCACCACAAAACACATGCGGTACGCACGTCCGGCCCGCGCAATCACCATGTCACGGGTGACTGTGTAGCCGTAGCGTCGCCGGACGATCGGGGCCACCCACCGGGCACGCGCCGGGGAATTGCGGAAACGGGAGGCAGCATCGGCCTCGCCGGCCAGACCTTCAGCACTCAGCCCTGCCACGTGGTCCCCGTCGGAGAGACCAAGGGCTTCACGGAACATGAGCCGGAGGTCGTCGTCGTTGGCAACCGGCAGCAGAACCGCACGGTCACCGGCACTGGAGGACTCCAGACCGCCGCCGTAACCGGCAATGTTGACGTGCACCACGGACCAACCCGCCCACCGCCACAGGGGCGGGCGATACAGCGCCAGGGCCTGAACCCGCCCGGTGGGCACGGTCTGCGAGGTCTTGTTCAGCAGCCCGTACCGTAGCCGCACGCCCTCCGGGGTCCGAAACATTTTGAAGCCCCAGCTGATCTCCAGCGCCTTGAACACCATGCCGCCCAGGGCCAGCAGCGTGGGCACAAAACCCACCAGCATGGCCAGGATAACGCGCGGGAACAGGAAGGCCAGAACCGTGACACTCAGCGCCACCGCGCACAGGACCAGGAAGGAAATGGTCAGCAGCCGAGCGGCAATCACGCGCCGCAGCGGCAGGGAGAGAATCAGCTCCTCATCCGCACCGGCCTGGTCCGTACCAATGGAAGCCTGACCGTCATCATCCGCTGACGACGACGACGCACCGGCCCCGGTCTTGGGAGCTTGTGTTCCAATGGCCCCGAGCAGGTCCTTGCGCAGCCGCCTGGCGTGATCGTGCTTGAGGTAGCGCAGAGCAACCGAGGTCTCCCCGGCATCGGCCACCTCAAACCGCAGTTCCGCCAGTCCCAGCAGGCGCGGCAACAAGGGGCGTTGAATGTCCAGGGCTTGTACTCGGTCCAGGCGGGTCTGCCGTTCCTGCCGGAACACCAGCCCGGTGCGCAGCCGCACGTGGGTGTCCGTGACCTGGTAGCGGGTGAACCACCATATGTAGACCGCACCCACACCGGCCACCAGCGCACCCACCAGGGCCATGGACCCGTAGAACACCCAGTTGGGCATGGTGCTGAAGAATTCTAGAATGGGGGGCAGACTCTCCGGGCTCGGCCCGGCGTCGTCCTCGCCGGTGACATCCCCCACCATGCCGTTGACCACGGTGTTGAACCAGATGCCGATCACCACGGCCAGGGCGATCCACCCGCGGGCCAAGGGGCTCAACGGATTCATCCGGTGCCAGGTCAGGGCGGTGTCCTCCCCGTGGAGGATCGGTTGGCTGCTCACAGTTGAATCAGACGATCTTCGCCACGCTCCGTGAGGTGTTCGCGCAGCCGATTCGCTTCTGCCGCCGTGACGCCGGGCAACTTGGTGTCTGTCTGGGGGGAAGCGGTGTGCAGGGTGATTTCTGCCAGGCCAAAGGCGCGCAGCAGAGGACCGGAGTTGATGTCCACGTACTGCATACGCCCGTAGGGAACCACCACCAGGCGACGAACGATCAAGCCCTTGCGCACCAAGAACTCATCCGGGTCCTCCCGGTAACAGTGGGCCCGGACCCGGCGCGGGGTCAGGGCCATGTTGATCACGTAGAACGCCAGAACCAGCAGCGGCCAGGGCAGCAACCACCCCCAGGAGGCACCGGCAAAGGGACCCAGCACCTTGAGCAACACCGGCCACCCGGTGATGGCCAGCATGAACGCCAGGCTGATGAGGTCATTGATCACGGAGACCGCAATGTACTTGCGGCTGATCCCCTGCCATTGACCGGACTCTGCACCGGAGCCCGGACGGGTGGCCGGGTCATCGGCGCGCAACGGGGTGACCCGCTCTGAGACTCCCGTGTCCAAGGGTGCTGCGGGCCGGTGATCGGTGGTCGGTTCAGTCATCGGTCTGGGCTCTCCACGGTGGTGTCGGGGCGTGCTCTGAGTTCCCGAGTGCGGGCCATGCCACCCTCCTGGGCAGGATGGGCCCGGTGTGGCTCCTGGCGCCGGGCAGTGTCTTCAGGATCATCCGGTGGCAGCCTGCAGAAGCCTTCCACCACCCAACCCAGAACACACATGACAATACCGATCACGGTCATGCCGATCACCAACCACAGGGGCGCGTGGTTGGAGCGCACGGGGATCAGCATGGCTTGGTCGATCACCAGCAACCCGTGCCATCCGGCCATCAAGGCACCCACCACGGCGTTGGCCTGTGCCAAGGAGGCCGTCACGGCCCCCCATGTCCGGTCCAGCCGGACCTCACGGTCACCGTCGCGGATCTTGCGAACCTGCCGTCCGACAATCAGTACTGCAGCCGCCTGCACCAACAGGGCGATGCCTGCGGCCCACGGCAAGGACAGCAGGGGTCCGCCCAAGCGGCTGGAGAGCAGGTCAGCGGCCCAGCTGCCGGCAAACGCAAAGGCAGCCACCAACATCAGCAGACGGATGGTCAGGGGACGCACGATTACTCCGCAGGCCCTTGTGCAGCCGCATCCGTCAGCAGCGGGTAGCTGCGCGGGGAGATCCCCTGCAGGTCCTCCGCCTGCTCGGCCAGCGCACGCACGGGCTGCCCGTTGAGCCTGGCCTCCGGGTCCATCATGGCCCACGGCACCAGCACGAACGCCCGGTCAGCGGCGCGTGGGTGCGGCAGGGTGAGCGTGGGTTCATCCATGCTCAACCCACCGAACTCAATGATGTCCAGATCCAGGGTGCGCGGGCCCCAGCGGACGTCACGGATCCGGTCATGCGCGGTTTCGATCTCTTGGCACACCGCCAACAACTCAAACGGCCCCAGCGTGGTGCTGATCCGCATCACGGCGTTCAGATAATCCGGTTGGCCTTCTGGCCCACCCACCGGGTGCGTCACGACGACGGGCGATGCCGCCACCACCTCCACACCCTCCGTGGCGTTGAGATCAGCCACGGCAGCTCGCAGCAGTTCGGCTCGGTCTCCCAGGTTGGAGCCCAGTGCAATGACGGCTTGTCTCATGTTCCTCGTTCCCTGATGACCGTGACGGCCACATTGGCAAAAGGCACCGTGATGGGTGCCTGTGGCTTGTTGACGGTCAGCTCAACCCGCTGCACCAGCGGATACCGTTCCAGCACCAACCGTGCCGTACGATCCGCCAGGGTTTCAATGAGCTCCACCGGCTCCCCTGTGATCTGGGCGTGGATGAGCTCTGCCACTTCCCCGTAGTGCACGGTGTGCGCAAGGTTGTCCGTTGCTCCCGCGGCACGCAGATCCACCGTGAGTACGGCGTTCACGGAGAACTGTTGGCCCACACTTTTTTCGCCGTCCAGCACACCGTGGAATCCGTAGCCTGAGACGCCTGTGAGGGTGATCGAATCCTGGGTCACTGGTCTTGGCCCTTCCATGCCTGGGCCACTGCCAAGGCATCCCGGGTGGTGGGTACGTCATGAACGCGCACGGCCCAGGCCCCGCGGTCTGCAGCCAATGCGGAGATGGCGGCCGTGGCCACGTCCCGTTGCCTGGCCGGGCGCGGTTCACCGTCCACGGCCAGGAGGTTTCCGATGAATCTCTTGCGGGAGGCCGCCACCAACACCGGATGTCCCGATGCCACCAGACGGGGCAGGGCGCGCAGCAACTCCCAGTCCTGGCTGCCACCTTTGGCAAAGCCCAGGCCTGGGTCCAGAATCAGGCGTGAGGGGTCCACCCCGGCGGTCAGGAATCGCTGCACCACGCCGTCGATTTCGCTCAGAACGTCCGTCACCAGGTCCTGGTACACGGCCAGCGCGTCCATGGTTCCGGGGTTCCCGCGTGAGTGCATCACGATGTAAGGCACCTGCAGCTGTGCCACAAGATCAATCATGTCCTGAGTGACGCTGACCCCGGAGACATCGTTGATGCAGTGGGCCCCGGCTTCCACCGCAGCCTGCGCAGTGGAGGCGTTGATGGTGTCCACTGTGACCACCACACCGGCTGCCGTCAGTGCCTGGATCACCGGGAGGACACGACGCCGCTCCTCCTCCGGGTCCACACGAGTGGCACCCGGCCGGGTGGACTCACCACCCACATCCACCATGTCCGCGCCCTGCTGGGACAACAGCAAACCGTGGTCGATCGCAGCCTGGTGGGTGTTGTGCAGGCCGCCGTCTGAAAACGAATCCGGGGTGACGTTGAGGACCCCCATGATGAGCGTGCGGTCCGTGGGGAGGTTGGCCCAGGAACCCCAGCCGCCCACGCTGTCCGGGCGGGCTGCCCGGGGATTGTCTTGCGGGTCTGGGGACTGGCTCATGGTCACCTTCCGTCAGTGGCAGGTTGGGGACTCAACGGCCCAGGATCAGGCTCATGGCTTCCGAACGCGTGGCAGGATCATGCAGCTGGCCCCGAACGGCGGAGGTCACGGTCTTGGAACCCGGTTTGCGCACACCACGCATGGACATGCACAAGTGCTCACATTCCAACACCACAATGGCTCCGGCGGCCTGCAGGTGCTCCACCAGGGCTTCCACGATCTGTGTGGTCAGCCGCTCCTGGACCTGCGGACGCTTGGCGTACACGTCCACCAGTCGCGCCAGTTTGGACAACCCGGTCACGCTGCCCTGTGGGCCGGGGATATAGCCGATATGGGCGTGGCCGTAGAACGGCACCAGATGATGCTCACAGATGGAGTAGAACGGGATGTCCTTGACCAGCACCATCTCCGAATGGCCGATGTCAAAGGTTGTGGCCAGAACGTCCTCCGGGCCCATGGTCATGCCGGAGAACATTTCCTGGTAGGCGCGCGCAACCCGCTGCGGGGTCTGCCGCAGACCGTCCCTCTGGGGGTCCTCCCCGATGGCCAGCAGGATCTCCCGCACAGCAGCTTCGATGCGTGGCTGATCTACCACTCCCGGCGCTCCCCTCCGTCAACGTCCTCAGGTCCCTGCGGGTTCTCCTGGGCTTCACCCTCGCCGGGCAGACGCTCGAACTGTTCGCGTTCCTCCTCGGAGGCCTGCGCAAGTTCCTCCTTCTCCCGGGTGGTGGTCACGGGAGGAAGTTCGGAGACCTCACGGCCCTGGTTGGAGATCCACTGGTCCCGCTCGGGCTCCTGGACAATGTCCTTGAAGATCTCCGCGATCTCGGCCTCGTTCAGGGTCTCCTTCTCCAGCAGCTCCAGGGCCAGTCGGTCCAGGACCTCACGGTTGCTGATCAGGATGCGGTGGGCCTCGTCCTGGGCGTTGGCCAGCAGCGCACGCACTTCCTGATCCACGACGGCAGCGGTGGCCTCCGAGTAGCCGCGGTCCTCCGCCCCGCCACGTCCCATGAAGGGTTCGGAGTTTCCGCCGCCCAGCTTGACCGAGCCCACGCGGGTGGACATGCCGAACTGGGTGACCATGTTCCGGGCGGTGTCCGTGGCCTTCTGGATGTCATTGGAGGCACCGGAGGAAGGATCCTTGAACACGATCTCCTCGGCAGCACGCCCGCCCATGGCGTAGGCCATCTGGTCCAGCAACTCGTTGCGGGTAGTGGAGTACTTGTCGTCCGCCGGCATCACCATGGTGTACCCCAGGGCGCGGCCACGGGGCAGGATGGTGATCTTGGTGACCGGATCCGTGTTGCGCAGCGCGGCAGCCACCAGGGCGTGTCCGCCCTCGTGGTAGGCGGTGACCTTGCGCTCGTGCTCCTTCATCAGCCGGGATCGCTTCTGCGGACCGGCAATCACACGGTCAATGGCTTCATCCACGGCGCGGTCGTCAATCAACTGGGCGTGGGACCGGGCGGTGAGCAGGGCGGCCTCGTTCATCACGTTGGCCAGCTCCGCACCCGTGAACCCGGGGGTGCGCTTGGCTACGGAGGCGAGGTCCACGGACTCGTGCAGGGGCTTGCCCTGGGAGTGCACGCGCAGGATTTGCTCACGGCCCTTCATGTCCGGTGCTTCTACACCGATCTGTCGGTCAAATCGCCCGGGGCGCAGCAGAGCCGGGTCCAGAACATCCGGCCGGTTGGTGGCTGCAATCAGAATGATGTTGGTGTTGGCGTCAAAGCCGTCCATCTCCACCAGCAACTGGTTCAGCGTTTGCTCACGTTCGTCATTGCCGCCGCCCATTCCGGCACCGCGCTGGCGACCCACGGCATCGATTTCATCCACAAAGATGATGGCCGGGGCGTTCTCCTTGGCGGTCTGGAACAGGTCGCGGACACGGGAGGCACCCACACCCACGAA
Source organism: Kocuria sp. ZOR0020 (assembly GCF_000800955.1). Classification (NCBI taxonomy): domain Bacteria; kingdom Bacillati; phylum Actinomycetota; class Actinomycetes; order Micrococcales; family Micrococcaceae; genus Kocuria; species Kocuria sp. ZOR0020. The sequence goes on along the minus strand of NZ_JROX01000033.1, from coordinate 8,901 downwards.
CATCTCCACAAAGTCCGAGCCGGAGATGGAGAAGAACGGTACGGAGGCTTCACCGGCAACGGCCTTGGCCAGCAGGGTTTTACCCGTACCTGGCGGTCCGTAGAGCAGAACGCCCTTGGGCACGGAGGCACCCAGCGCGGTGAAACGGTCGCGTTCCACCAGGAACTGCTTGATCTCATCCAGTTCCTGGACGGCCTCATCAGCGCCTGCCACATCGGCAAAGGTGACCTGCGGGTTGTCCTTGTCGAACTGCTTGGCCTTGGACCGGCCGAACTTCATCAACTGGGATCCACCACCCTGCATGCGGGCAAAGATGAACCAGAAGATGGCCAGGATGATCAAGAAGGGCAGCAGGAACTGCAGCATGGACAGCAGCCAGTTGCTCTGCACCGGCTGATCCGTGTAGCTGTCCAGATCCGCGTTGTTGATGGCCTCGATGACTTCAGGGCCGCGCGGTTCCACGTAGTAGAACTCGACGTTCCTGCCGTAGTCCTGGCCGTTGGCCGAGTAGTCATCGGCCAAGGTGAGTTCCACGCGCTGTTCGCCGTCGTAGGTCTTGGCCTCCGTGGCCTTGTTGTCCTGGAGCAGTTCCAGACCCACGTTGGTGTCCACGCGGTTGCCGTCACTGGAGGTCAGCGTGGTGATCACGGGGATCAGCACCAGCAGGGCAAGGAGAATCCAGAAGAAGGGACCTCCAAAGAAGCCCTGTTTCTTTTTAGCGGTGGCCAAAGCCGGTGGTCCTCTCTCACACGATGCCAACCTGGGCACGGTACGGCACCTGGGCGCCACACCGCAGAAGTCGAACGGTCACTTCGGTTGAAGTCGAAGTGTCAATGTAGCGCGCTCACCCGAATCCGTCTGATTCGCGTGAGCGCGTTCATCCGACGGCGGACAGTTTCCGGGGCAATCACCAGCTGCGCGGTGGCCTCAGGCGTAGACGTGTGGGGACAGGATGGCAATGCAGTCCAGGTTGCGGTACTGCTCCGCCCAGTCCAGGCCATAGCCCACCACGAATTCATTGGGTATGTCCCACCCCACGTAGCGGACGTCGATCTCCACCTTCAGTGCTTCCGGCTTGCGCAGCAACGTGCAGATCTCCACGGAGTTGGCGCCGCGGGACTTCAGGTTGGTGAGCAGCCAGGACAGGGTCAGCCCGGAGTCGATGATGTCCTCCACGATCAGGACGTCCTTGCCGGTCAGATCCGTGTCCAGGTCCTTGAGGATCCGCACCACACCGGAGGACTTGGTGCCGGAGCCGTAAGAGGACACAGCCATCCAGTCCATGGGGTACTGCCCGGACAGGGCACGGGAGAGGTCCGCCATGATCATCAAGGCACCCTTGAGCACACCCACCAGAAGGACGTCCTTGTCCTTGTAGTCGGCATCGATGGCGGCGGCCAGTTCAACCACTCGCTGATCGATCTCTTCCTTGGTGTGCAGAACTTCCTTGAGGTCTTCTGCGACGTCCTGGGACTTCACGATGCTCCTAGTTCCGATGATGGCAGCTTGGCTCAGTCAGTGCGTCGGAATTCCAAGGTTCCCCGGGGCCGCTCCGCTCTGGATCGGCGGGGTCGAATGGGTCGACGCCGGTAGACAGACACTTTACCCGCCATCTGAACCGGCCCGGCCTGCCCGGTACCGGCTGCCAGTTCCGCCAGCGCCTCCAGCCGTTCGTGGGCCACGGGCTGCCCACCGGCCAGCACGCAGGCCCGTGCCAGGACCCGGCGGGTCAGTGCTTCAGGCTGGGTTTGCAGTGCACTCAGGGACAGCAGCACGGACCCGGTCGGCGCCGGTTGAGCAACGCCGTCCTGTACCTGTGCAGCGGCCTCACGTTGGGCTCGATCCAGAAGGATTTGGGCTTGTTCCTCCAGGGCGTCTGCATCGGCCCCCAAGATGGCTGCGGTCCTGGACAACGACGCCGCCACTCCGGGGCCGAGTTCTTGCTCCAGGAACGGGAGCACCGTGTGGCGCACACGCGCCCGCATGAAGGACTGGTCCTTGTTGGTGGGGTCCATCCAGGGTGCAAGCTGTTCGGCGGTACAGATGCCCTCCGTGTCCTGCCGGGTGTGCCCCAGCAGGGGACGCAGAAGCCTCAGACCGCCCCGGGTGGACACCGGCGCCATGCCCGCCAGGGACCGGGTCCCTGAGCCACGGGCCAACCCCAACAGAACGGTTTCTGCCTGGTCATCACGCGTGTGCCCCAGCAACACCGCATGTGCCCCGGTGGCAGCCATCTGGTCACACAACACGGCATACCGCGCGTCACGGGCAGCGGCCTCTGGACCATCCGCGCCACGCTGCACCGTGACGGCCTGAATCACCACAGGATCCAGTCCAAGTTCCTTGGCTTGGCCTGCCGCCACGGCCGCAACTGCGCCCGACCCCTCCTGGAGTTGGTGATCCACCACCACGGCACCCACCTGGAAGCGGCGTCGTCGGGAAAAATGGGCGGCCGCTGCGGCCAGGGCCAAGGAGTCCGGGCCACCGGACAGGGCCACCAGAACCAGGTCCGTGGGTTCCGGGGCGCGTCCCAAAGACTGCGTGAGGGTGTACTCAAGTGCCCGGCGCGCGGTGGAGACCTGAGGCAGGAGCCGCCCCCGCCGACCGAACTGCGTCACGCGGCCTTCACCACCCAGATCCGCCCCTTAAACCACTGCGGAATCAGCGCTTCTCCGATTCCTTCTGGGCCAAGCCCAGGACCTTGACCAGGGTGGGTGCGGATTCGCCCAGCGCAGTGACGGCGTGCTGCAGCTCGCCAGCGGGAATCATGGCCGCCAGGGCAGAGACCACATTGGATTCACTGTGCAGACCGGCCTGGATCTGCGTGGTGGTCAGCACCGGCTGGGACTGCTCCACCTCACGCAAAGTGGCCTCAACATCTGAGGTGCCCGCACGCTGTTCCAGCATGACAAGGCGCTCGTACACGGCAGGGTTGCCGATCTTGATGCGCCGTCCCGAGTTGAGCTGGGAGAGCATGGGTGCTGAGAGTCCGAGAACTTCAGCCAGGCGGCGCTGAGTGATGCTGTAAGCACTCACCACGGCGCCGAATCGATCGGAGAGCGGCTGGCCGTAGAGCTTGATCTGCTGCTGGATGTTTTCGGAAGTCACCTTTGCGATTCTGTCACGACTGAACCGCGCACCGGGACCCGCTCAGCCACGTGAACCTGGGAGGACACCGTGAACTGATGGGTAACTTGTGTCCAGCTGAATGCCGAGCAAGGGGCTCACGCCAGGACGCGATCCACCCACTCCTGTGGATGGCGGATCTCCCGGGCCACGGGCAGGTTCTCGGCCGACTCCCACACCCGGTTGAAGCCGTCCCGCCCGGCGATCTCAATGACCTCCGTGACGAACTTCTGGCCTTGGACGTACTGCTCGGCCTTGGCGTCCAGACCCAGCACCTTGCGCAGTATCCGCTGCCCCGGAGTCTGCAGGTCACGGCGCCGATCAAAGCGTCTCCGAATGGTCTTCACGGAAGACACCACAGTGGAATCCACGTTGTCCATGACCCAGTTGGCGTGACCTTCCAGCAGGGACATGGTGGCCACGGCGTTGGACATCAGCTCGCGTTCACGCGGTGCCAGGACGGCGGACATGGGCCCCAGCAAGTCATCCCCTGCCTGCGGGACAGCACGGCCCGTGAGTTTTCCGGCGACCTTGGCCGGAAGCTCGTCTGCCACCGCAGTGGCCACCCGACTCAGACGAGTCTTCATCTGGTCCAGATCCCCGGTCATGGACGTGGAGAGTTCATGGATGGTGGCGGCCATGTGGTCCCGCAACCAGGGGGCGGCCGCGAACTGAACCCGGTGGGTCTGTTCGTGCAGGCACACCCACAGCCGGAAGTCATCCGGGTCCACGTTGAGTTCCTGCTCAACCTCCATCACGTTGGGCGCCACGATCATCAGGCGCCCACCGGGGTGGCGGCGTTCAGCATCCTCAGACACCAGCCCCGCATAGGGGTCGTACTGGCCCAGCACCTTGGTGGAGAGGAAACCCAGGATCACCCCGGTTTCCACGGCTGTGGCACGGCTGCCGATCCACTGTGTGAGCTCGTTGTTCGCCTTGCCACTTGCGCGTTGTTGGTACTTGGTGGCCAGACCCTCCATGGCCGGTTCCAGCAACGCCTTGAAAGTCGCCGCATTGGCCGTTGACCACCCTGCACGGTCAACCACCACCACGGGGGCATCCCGCAGGTCCCGTGCAGCCTCCAACCCGGAGATCTGGTGCACGTGGTCCACGGAGACTTCTGCGTAGTGGCGCATGGAGGCAACCGCCTCCTGGACGGCGCGGGCCGGCGGCGTGGGCCCGGCCGTCACCGTCTTGGCAGCCACTTTGGCCGCCAGGTCCCACTTGATCAGTCCGGAGTCCTGACGGGAAGGCGTGGTCTCAAAGATTGACATGACCTCCATGCAACCACAGCGCCGTGTTCGCCCGCTGCGTTGTCCGCGCAGGGCACAGCATCCGGTGCAGGTTCTCAGTTCTGTGCCACGGCGGAAAAGAAGGTGTCCGAGGCATTGCGCGCCGCGCCCTGGTCAGCCGTCCCGTTCAGCAGCACCACCACAATCAAGGGTTCACCGTCCCCTGTTCGCACCTGGCCGGAGAGCGCGGTGACCCCGTGAAGGGTCCCGGTCTTGGCCTGGGCGTTACCCCGTCCGGCAGCGGCCTCCGGAGCCTGGAACCGGTCCGTCAGAGTTCCGCTCTCCCCTGCCGTTGGAAGGGTGGAGAGCATGGCTGCGTGACCGGATTCCGGATTCTGCACGGAGTCCAGCAGGACTTCCCCGAGCACAGCGGCAGAGACCTGGTTCTGTGCAGAGACTCCCGCACAGTCGCTGATGACCACACCGTTGTCCTGCACGGTGTTCTCCCCCAGGACCTTGTCCAGGGCACGGGTCATGGTGGTGCGAGCGCCTTCGGAATCACCGGTCTGCCCGGCTGCCACAGCGGTGACCCGGCACAAGGTTTCGGAGAGTCGGTTGTCCGAGTTCTCCATCATCACCGTGGCCTGCTCGCGCACCGTGGCGGATTCCACCCGCGCCACCTCGGTCACACCCTGTTGCTGATCGGCAGGTTTCAAGGGGTCAGCGGAGGTGTCCACCATGGCTCCCACTTGCACGGTCACCGGCCGGTCTTCACGTTGGGTGAGTTCATCACCGAGCGCTGCGGCAAACACATCGGCCACCCGTTGGGCAGCGTTGGAGTCATAGGAACCAGTCTGCTGACCATCTGCTGTCACCGTTCGGTGGGATGCAAAAGCCATGGGGGACACCGGGCCCACTTCCCCACTGGCAATGTCCCCCGGCAACCAGGCGTCATTGATCCCGGAGCCGGTGAACATGCCGGCGTCCACGTCCACGGTGAGCGTTGAGGTGGAGGCGTCCAGGTCCAGTTTCTCTGCGGTCAACCGCGCCAGATCCGCAATTCCCGCATGTCCGTCAACCGCCTGGGAATCCCCTGCCCCCGGTGCCAACAGAGTGTCCCCGCCGCCAACCAGGACCACAGTGTCCGCAGTGTCACCCGTGACCACCGTGGTGGCCAACCGCTTCTGTGGGTCCACAAAATGCAACAGGGCCAGCTCGGTCAGGATTTTTTGGTTGGAAGCAGGCACCAAGTGCTCATCCGGCATCCGCTCGTACAGCCTGTTTCCGCTGCCCGGATCAATCACCACGGCGCCCGCCACCTGCGCCGTGGAACCGTCCAAGGTGGAATCCAGTGCACCCACCGTTGCATCCGAGAGCTCCACGGGGTCGTCGTCGTCGGAAGATGTGGGTGCGGCTGACGGCGAGGCGGTGGAGGGGACAGATCCGGCCCCGGATTCCTGGGTGGAGGTGCTGTCCCTGGCCCATCCCGGCCACGCGAAAAGCGCCACCAGCAGAAGGACCGCGGCAAGTGCCACGGCCAGCGCCACCCGTCCCCTGCGGGTCAACACCATGACCCGGGACTGCTCAGAAGAAGTCCGCGGCGGTGTTGGAGAGGTGGGCTCAGGGTGTGGCACGGCGCCCATTGTGCCGGGAAATCACGGAAATTGGGCCCACACGGTAAGTAACCTCACGCCCCCGACGGTTAGGCTTGGCCCAGACTTTGCGGTTGATGGCCGCAGAATTGGCTGAATCGAAAGCAACAGAAGGAGTAACCATGGAGATGGACGTCACGATCGAGATCCCCAAGGGTTCGCGCGTCAAGTACGAAATCGACCACGAAACCGGCCGGATCCGCCTGGACCGTGTCTTGTTCACCTCGATGGGCTACCCCACGCACTACGGGTACTTCGAGGACACTTTGGGTGAAGACGGCGATCCCCTGGATGCCATGGTGCTCCTGGATGTTGAGGTCATGCCCGGCGTGATCGTGGAATCGCGCCCCATTGCCGTGTTCAACATGACCGACGAGGCCGGCGGCGACGCCAAGGTCCTGTGCGTCTCCGCTGACAAGCGCTACGACCACATCCAGGGCCTGGAGGACATTGACGAGTACAAGCAGAAGGAGATTCAGCACTTCTTCGAGCGATACAAGGACCTGGAGCCCAACAAGTGGGTCAAGGGCGAAGGCTGGGCCGGCAAGGACGAGGCAGAGCGCCTGGTGCGTGAAGCCCAGGAGCGTTTCCAGAGCTCCCATTACGACACCGCTGCAGAGGCAGAGCAGGAGGGCGAGGACTGATTTCCTCGCTCGAATGACTCCGGCCAAGGGCCCGCACCGAATCTTCGGTGTGGGCCCTTGGGTTTGGGCTTGTGATGTCTGCACCCTGTGGTTGAGTGGACAGCAACACACCAAACCCCAGGGCCCGCAAGATCGCGCGGGCACCGGCATCAACCACGGGAGGCCATCATGTCCGGCAGTGAAGAGCTCCCCGAACGTGTGCCCTACGTCCTGGAGTACCAGGGTCGCACCGTGGTTCTGGGGGAACCTTTCCACCTGGCAGAACTCGACCGAATGCTCAAGCGCTCCAACGTGGCCACCACCACCACGGTCTCCGCAACGGGCGGGGTGCAGCCAGACGGTGTGCTGCTCAACAGCGTGTCCGTGGACCTGACCACGGACAAGTTCTGGGAAGCCGTCCAGGCCTCCGCCTTTGACGACGCCGTATGGCCCACCGATGACTCCCCCATCGTGGTTCCGGAACCGCCCCGCTGGCTGGCCACCGCCCGGTGCTGGGAGTTCGAACCCGCAGCGCCCATCATGCCGGCAGTCCAGACCTCCACCGTGCCGGAGCCCGGCGGGTGGCTCTACCGACCGTCCTTCGGCGGTGCAGACACCTCCTGGTCCGGTGGATCCGTGGGGTTGTTCCAGCTGATGGACCAGGAAACCTTCTGGGTCCTGGCCTCCGCGGAGGAACTGGAGGAGACCCGGCTGCTGTGCCTTGACCTGGCACGCTACCGCCGTGGATTCGGGGAGATGGGAACCTGCTTTGACGAGTTCGAGCGCCCCGGCTCTCTGCGCCTGCCACTGGTCTGCCGGGAAGTCCTGGAGGACGAACTGATCGCTCGCTCCGTGGACATCGAACCCAGATTCTGGCCGCGCTCCGACTGACTCTCCTTCCCAGCCGTCATCACCGGCACCGGTGGGGCACTGCTGCGGACCTCAAGCCAAGCAGCCGGGCCTCCCCCGCGACGACGCCGGTGGGGTGCCGAAGCGGACGTCAAGCGAAGCAGTCCAAGGCGCCCCACCGGCGTCGTCAACATGATGGGCTGCTCCGTCTGTCATGACGGTCCGTGCGGTACCCCACCGCCGTCGTCGTGACCTAGGAGTGAATGAGACTCACACCAAACTGCGCAGGATGCGGGCGGCACCGTCGTCGTAGACGCTGTTGGTGACTTCCCGTGCCACGGCCACCACTTCATCGGGTGCCTGTCCCATGGCCACGCCGCGGGCGGCCCAGTCGAGCATTTCGACGTCGTTGCGGCCATCCCCTACGGCAACGGTGTGGGCGGGATCAACGCCCAGGTGGCGCCGGACCTGCTCCAGGGCACTGGCCTTGGAGACGCCGGCGGCGGCAACGTCCAACCATGCGGTCCAGCCGACTGCGTAGGCCACGCCGTGCAGACCGGCGGCCTCGATGGCATCAGCAAAGTTCTCCGGGGTGTCCTCCGAGCTGTAAACCACCAGGCGCACCGCATCCAGCTCGGCAAGCTGGTGAATGTCCGTGCCGATGGCTTGAATGCCGAATGACCGGTCCTGGAACCGCTCGGTGGCAAAAAAGTTCCCGTCGGCGGTTTCCAGGGCGAACTTGGCGGTGGGCAAAGCGTCCTTGAGAGCCTGGAGCGCGGGTCCGGGGTTGAAAGTGACAGCGTCCAGGACGCGGTAGTGGTCAGGGGCGCTCGGATCCAGCTGCAAGGTGATGCCGCCGTTGGATGCCACGGCAAAACCCTCCTCCAAGCCGAGTTGTTCACAGACCGGCAGGGTGGCTCCGCGGGAGCGGCCGGTGGAGATCACCAGGTGGTGACCGGCCGCGATGGCGGCCAGTGCTGCGTCCTTGACCTCGGGGGACATCACGCCGTCGTGGTCCACCAGGGTGCCGTCCACGTCCAAGGCAACCAGGTACTTGACCCCAGGCTCCAGCTCCCAGTCGCTGCCAACCGGTTCACGGTCCGGCTCGGGGAACGGGGAAGTGCCTGATTGGAGGAACTCGGGGGTCTCCACGGCGTCATCGAAATCCTGGAGCGTGTCCGCGGAGGAGCTTGCCAAGTGGGCAGTGTCTTGCTGGGCTGCGGGGCTTTGGGCGTTGTGCCGGTCATCGATGCCGGCGTTGTTCTGCGTAGTCATGACAGTCATGCTGTCACACCACCACGGGACCGTGCCTGCCAGTCAACAGCGGGTGAGCTGTGAGGTGAACTTCTGTTGACGCTGCCCTGGCCCCCGATGTTCAGTGGTCAATTTCCTGGCCCATCAGCGCTGATGGGCCAGGAA
>NZ_JROX01000334.1:0-2289 GCF_000800955.1 Kocuria sp. ZOR0020 | reverse complement strand
CACGCACCCCGCTTGGGCCCTTACCCACACTCACTTGGGAAGGGCCCGTTTACTCAAACGCTGTATTGACCCCGTCGGTCGCCGACCAGCTGCTCCAAGCGGTTGCCCAGTGGGATCCTCAAGTCCTCAACGTCCCGAGCTGCATGAATCAACTCGAGCCTTCTCAAGGTGGCACGCTGCACTGCCCGATCAACACGCTTGACGTACCGCTCTTGCCAAATGCGCTCGGCGTCCTGGCTGCCCTACGACCTAATCACGGCACGAGAATTTAGCCGGCCTCGCCAATAACGCTAGACGTTAAATCGGAACTCCACCACATCTCCACGTGTGGGGTTATTTCTCAGGACCGGTATTTGTCCGGGATGAAAGGAGGAGGCCACAGGGCCCTGACAGCGCCCGCTTAGGTCAGGCCACCTGGACACGCTGGTCTCCCAGCACGTACTCGATTGCCAGGCCGCCGCCGACCGCCTCGAGGTAGCTGCGGATCGTTCCGACTTTTGCATTATCAAGGTCGCCGTGCTCGATCTTGGAGACCTGGCGCTGTCCTACGCCAATGCGCTCCGCGAGCTGAGCCTGTGTCAGGCCAGCTTGCTCGCGCAGCTCACGGAGCCGGTACGCACGCACCTCGGCGAGCATCCGCTCCTTGTGTGCGTCAACGCGCTCCCGGTCCACGGGATGCTCGGCGACGAAGTCCTTCAGCGATAGAGCCATCTCGTTCACTCTCCTCCCAGTTTTCGCAGGTGGTCATCAAGAATGTCGTCGGCCAACGGAATGTTCTTCTTGTACCAGCGTGTCCAGTTGCCGGCCTTGTCGCCCGCGATCAACATGATCGCCGAGCGCTCCGGGTCGAAAGCGAAGATGACGCGCAGCTCAGATCGGCCAGACGATCCCGGCCGGAGCTCCTTCATGTTGCGATGCCTTGACGACGACACCGTGTCGACGATCGGCCGACCGAGCTGAGGACCACGATCCTCGAGCAGCTCGATCGCGGCGACCACCTGCGCACGTGAATCATCGTCCAGCGAAGCGAGCCATCCCGCAATCAGCTGGATATCCACGCTCCACATGACGCAAGGTTAGACCATGCATGGTCTACGAGCAAGAGGTGGCCCCATCGGCGGCTCGAGACGTTCGGACGTCTGTGCGGACAGGTGACGGGTTCCACTTCCCGTTCAAACACATCGCGAGCAGAAACTGGGTTGACTCGCTGATGGCATGGCAGATAGAAAGGCGTCGACATCCTCTACCGAGAATGACTCGCTTACCGACTCTTCTCCCGTGGAGGCTCATACAAGGTCCCCAGGTCAAAGGACGTCAGAGCTATAGCAAACAGCCCGACTAACCCTGCAACAACCATGAATAGCCAGAACAGCACGGGCTTCCCTATGGAAGCGATAGCAACAGAAACCAGTCCGTAAACAATTCCGCCTCCCGCGACTGCAACTAAGATCAGCGCTGCGACGTTGCCTCCGTTGATTTTTCGGGTCAGATGGCGCGCCTCCCGATCTTTGAGAAACTGCGTTTCATTCACGAAAAGCGCATCCAAGTGAGAAACAGCCTCGGAGTTCTCTTCGAGTTTCTGCCGAATGTCTGCGCGTGTGGCGATGCTCTTTCCAAGCCGACCGTGGTTATCACCCCGCAGCAACGGACCGATAACCACGGTCAAAACCGCGACCGAAATCGCACTCCATAAATGGATCGCTAGGATTCCTAGACGTTAGGTTGAAGAGTAACTACACATTGAACCTAAACTCCACCACGTTCCGTAGCCGAACAACCTCTAGGGTTCAACTTCCGACACAGCCTCGTCAGGCCCAGAGCGGACTGCTCGTCTGCCAGTCGACAGGGATGCCCATGTGCGCGACGGGCACGGCCTGAACTGCTGGATAGCTCTTCAGAACGGCCCGGAGCAGGCTGCTGCGGCCGAGCCCCAGCCGGTCCGATAGAAACTGCACGAGCGTCAACTGCCCGAACGTGCGACTCCAGTCCGTAGCACTGGCGTCGAGATCAGCGTGACGGCCAACAGGTGGGAGCTTCGGCGTGAGCGTGTGCACCCGGTTGAAGAGACGGCCATGATGAGCGCACGTGTTACGCACAACGTTGAGCGACTTTAGCCAGCTCGCCAGCTGGGAAGGGCTGAGCCCGCAAGCATCGGCGACGTCCTCGCGAACCCCGGCTGGCGCGAAGTTGTAGAGATGCGTGAGGCTCCCCCAGTCGATGATCTCGACGGCAGCCCAGACCGGAAGACGCCCGCCGTACTTCATGTCGTGGTGCTTCGCGTGACCAGTT
>NZ_JROX01000333.1:0-987 GCF_000800955.1 Kocuria sp. ZOR0020 | reverse complement strand
GAAGAACAAACGGAGGATAAAAAAGAATGAATATAACTAATGCTGGTGTACGTGGTTATAACCCTACTGGGGTTGTAATTCACAATGACGCTGGTTCGAATGGTGCTAACGCTGGCTTCTACAACAACTGGTTACCTAATCATAACCCTGAAAATGGCTTTGCTCATGTCTACATTGCTTCTGACGGAAGATTACAAGCTTCTGATTTCTCTAATATGGCATGGCATTGTGCCAACTCGTACGGTAATGCTAACTATGCAAGCTGGGAAGTATGCCAATCAGAGGGCGATTTAAACCAGTTCTTGAGAAATGAGCAAGCGGTACTAGATGACGTGGCTAAGTACATGAAACAATGGGGGTTAACTCCTAATCGTGATACTGTTAAACTACATCAAGAACTTTCAGCAACTTCATGCCCTAGACGTTCAGTAGAAGTACACGGAGGCACGTTAGAGAGTTGTCGCTCATACTTTATCACAGAACTAAACAAGCGCCTTACAGGACAAACTAGTGGCACAGTCGCAGTAAACAATACACAAACAAATACAGAATTAGAGGACGACGATTTAATGAAATTTACATATACAAATGGCGATAAAACAACTTACTACTTTAATGGCGAAAAAGTTATCGCTCTATCACACCCAGACCAATTGGCAATTGTTCGTAAAACTTATAAAGAAACAACTGGCAAAGACCTTAAAAACTTCGATTGGAAAGGTTCGCCTATTGATATTCGTTTCATGCAAGCTAACGGAATCGACAAACCAATCATTGCTAAAAAATAATACGAAAAAGGCCCTCACTTAATTGTGGGGCTTTCTTTGTTCGGTATCATTTCATCTTTTTCACTAACATGTTGACTTCCTCTATTATTAGATCGTTAAGTTTCCTCATCGTGTTCTCTTGCGATTCTGTCAACTTAGGCTTGTTTTTCAGCTTCAACTCTTCGTTGATTTTTTTCACTAATTCGTTGTTCTTCAAGTG
>NZ_JROX01000332.1:0-1517 GCF_000800955.1 Kocuria sp. ZOR0020 | reverse complement strand
GCGGGCGACGCTGTATCGCCACCAGCAGGCGGCCCGCGCCCGAGCAGCTGTCGCCGAGCAGGTGTGAGATGGACGGGGCGGCGCGGTGGCGCATCCTGCGTCTGCACGTCGAGGACGGCATCGCGCTGGCCGCCCTGGCCCGCGAGACCGGGATCGGGCTGCGCACCTTGGAGCGCTGGCACGCCCGCTACCGCATTGACGGGTATGCGGGCCTGAGCACAGGACAGCGCTCGGATGCCGGTACTCACCATCTTCCCGCGGAGCTCGTGCGGTTGATCGAGGGCCTGGCGCTGAGCAAACCCCGCCCCGCGATCGCCACTCTCCACCGCAGGGTCACCCGTATCTGCGGTACCCGAGGGTGGCCGGTGCCTTCCTACGGCGTGGTCCGCTCGATCGTGGCGGCCCTGGATCCGGGAATGGTCACTCTCGCCCTGGAGGGCGCGGGGTCCTACCGTGACAAGTACGAGCTGGTGTTGCGCCGGCAGGCCGAGCACCCGAATGCGATGTGGCAGAGCGACCACACGTTGCTCGACATCCTCGTGGTGGGCACCGACGGCAAGCCCGCCCGGCCGTGGCTGACGGCGATCATTGACGATTGCTCCCGCGCGATCTGCGGCTACACCGTCTTTCTCGGTGCGCCCTCGGCGATGAACACTGCGCTGGCGCTGAGGCAGGCGATCTGGCACAAGCCCGACCCGGCGTGGCCGATGTGCGGCCTGCCGGACGTGCTCTACGTCGACCACGGCAGCGACTTCATCAGCCACCACCTCACCCGCACCACCGTCGACCTCCATATCCGGCTGATCCACTCCACCGTCGCCCGCCCCCAGGGCCGCGGCAAGATCGAACGGTTCTTCGGCACCGTCAACACCGAGCTTCTCGCTGACCTGCCCGGCTACATCACCGAGGACCACCTTGCTCCGACGCCGAAGCTGTCGCTGGCCGAGCTCGACAGCGCCCTGGAGGGGTTCGTGGCCACCTACAACGACCGGTCGCACAGCGAGCTTGACACCTCGCCGCGCAGTGCGTGGATCGCCGAGGGCTGGCTGCCGCGCATGCCCGAGAGCCTCGAAGACCTCGACGGGCTGCTGCTCACGGTTGCCCAGTCCCGGGTGGTGCAGCGCGATGGCATCCGCTTCCAGGGGCTGCGCTACGTCTCCCCGACGCTGGCCGGCTACGTCGGACGGCCCGTGGTGATCCGCTACGACCCGCGCGACATCACCGAGATCCGCGTCTTTGACCATGACGAGTTCCTCTGCAAGGCCGTGAACCAGGAGCACCAGGCCCAGAAGATCGGCCTCAAGGAGATCCAGGCTGCCCGCAACGCCCGCCGCCGAGCCCTGCGCCAAGGTATCAATGAACGCATCGCCGTCGTAGCCGCACACACCACCGAGGCGCCGCCGACAGCCGAGCCGCCGGCCCCCGCGCCAGCACCGAGGCGGAAGCTGAAGGTCTACAGGGAGGACCTGATGTGAGCCAGCGCTTCATCGTCACCAAGGAGCACCGCCGCTTCACCG
>NZ_JROX01000331.1:0-1047 GCF_000800955.1 Kocuria sp. ZOR0020 | reverse complement strand
GACACCCCGTTGCTGGTGATCTCAGCATCAGGTGGTGATCTCACGGGCGGTGTCACGTGTTTGCTAACGTAACGGCATGGATCCCCTGACCGTTCAGACGCATCTGCTGCCCTGGGCGTCCTCTCTGAAGCACTCGGGGCAGAAGCTGGATGCAGCGTTGCGCGCGGCTGAGGCCATGATGGCGGCCCGCGTCCCGGACCACGGCGATGTCTGCGCCCGGATCTACCAGCGTTACGCCCAGACCACCAGTGTGAACAGAGCGCAGGCCGAACGGATCGAGCTGCTGGCCATGACCTGCCTGATGATCGCAACCCTCACTCCTCAGCCTCCACCGCACGCCACTCAGACACTGATGATGCGATTCCACACGGTCAACAGGACCCAAGGAGCCCGTGTTCGCCCCATTCACGACGACGAATGGAACGCCGCCTGCACAGCCATAGCCCTCAGTGGAACGGGAGGTCCGGCCCACGGGTTGCTGACCCACATGCTGCCGGAGGCCACGTGGCGTCAGGACCCTGCACGCTGTGAGGTGCTGTTGGCCGCCATGGAGACTTCGGCAAGTTGTGACGTGGACCCCTTCCTACGGAGGCTGGAGCAGGAAACTCCCGTGGACGCCGCTGATGTGGCCCGCGCTGACATGGCGCTGCAGGTCCGCCGTAACCGGCAAGAAAACCCTCCGCAGGAGGTGCCCACCGGACCCGCTGCGTTGACGCTGTATCGCGAACTCAGCGATCGATTGGTTCGGGCCGGGGTGGGCGACGCCCAGCGGTGGCAGGCCGCCGAGCAACGTGTTCTGGAGCTGATGGGCTGGATGGGTGCCGCCAACCGGACGCAGCTGTTGGAGGTGATGCTGCGGGAGGGTGGGTGTGCTGCCGTTGTGGAGCATGCGGAATCCGGTGGCAGTGACTCCGCCGCGCGGGAGATTGCCGGCGACCAATTGCGCTACATGGAAGTGACCAGCAGGACGGGTCAGCACATAGTCAGGGTCCCTGGATGGGCGGTTGACACCACCGAGGACCAGGTGTTCGTAGCGATCTATCCAGA
>NZ_JROX01000330.1:0-833 GCF_000800955.1 Kocuria sp. ZOR0020 | reverse complement strand
AATACCGTAGCATTCCCTTATCTTACTATGTTTTTAAATGATGATGAAATGCACGAGCTTACACTTAAAAAAATTGATAGCGTAGGAGATAACGGAGAAGCGTTTGACTTACTAGATGAGATATTGTCTAGTTTAGAACCAAGCAAAGAATATCTATATAAGCAACGATTGAAGCGTAAAATGCAAAGGGAGGCAATGAGATAATATTACACAAGTACACAAGGAAGATTAATAGTTCAAAATATCCACGGTCAACAGCTAGAAAGATCGCTAATGACTTGAACAAGAATGACCCTTTTAATAATTATCTAGTGAGCCTTGAGCTTGGCTCTAAAAGGTATATTATTGAAAAATTTGAAATTAGAGGTATGAATAGATGAAACGTTTTTACGTAGAGGAAGACGACAATGGCAAAGAGATTAAGCGAAAACTTACAACTTTTGCTAATGATGATTTAACACAGCTTTCAGATGATGAGCTAGAAACATTATATTATGAATCATCTGCTCAATTTTTAGCTAAAGCAATGCACTTTATGAAGATTGAGAACGAACTATTTTCAAGAAAGAATGTAATTGTAAGTGATGAAATTCTAATAAATGTCGGCAATAATATTATTGAAGCTATCAATCAGGTAAGCAATTGATGCGCAAAAAGGAGAGCAATTATCTTTATTTTAACAGACGACACAACTAGAAGTATCGTATTGATTCAAAAGGCTCATAAAAGGGCAGATAAGGGCTTTAATGATATTGTGGCACAATTATATGAACAAGAGCTTAAAACGCAAGAGAAAGCAAAATATGAGCATATAAGGCAAGCTAAGGAGAAAT
>NZ_JROX01000329.1:0-660 GCF_000800955.1 Kocuria sp. ZOR0020 | reverse complement strand
ATATAAAATGCCAAGAATAATCAAGGCAATATTAATTACAATCATTCATTCTCCTGACTTTCTACATAGAGTAAGATACAGAACGCGTCTGCCATGTCGTCGTTGATATCATTATCAGGTACTATGTTATAGCTCTTGAGTATCTCAATGCTTTGTACTTTTCGCAATGCACTCTTACCTTTAATTAGATGATACCCACACCATTTACTGTTTGGTACATCAACATAGCCAATGTTATGACGGTTACGCATGACACCCAAGAATGAACCGTTAGCTCTAATCAATGAGATGTTTCCCTTAGACTTGAACGTGATAATAGGTTCTTCAATATAAATAAAGTAGTCAAATAAATTGTAATGCTCAATAATTTCTGTTATACCGTCAGCAATAAGCTTGGCACGTTCCAAAGGATCTTTACTTTTACCACCTGCAATTGAACCGACTACATACTCATTTGTCAAAGGATTACGAAATGCGTAACCAGTATTAGAGGTGCTAAAGTCAATAGCTAAGGCTTTGCTCATAAATCAGAACTCAATTCAATATAAAGCTCTTTAGTAATTTCTCCAATATCAAATAAGTGCTTAACATAGTGTTCATATTCAATCGGAGTCAATACTTCTTTTTGTGCTAAAATATGTTCTTTGTTCATTTCTTTAT
>NZ_JROX01000328.1:0-389 GCF_000800955.1 Kocuria sp. ZOR0020 | reverse complement strand
CGCCACCAGCAGGGCCAGCCCCAGCCCGGGACGGGCCCGTGCAAGGCCCCGGTAGTCGGCCAGCTCCCGGTGCTCGGGCAGTGCGGCGGTGACGGCGAAGGCGGCGACGTTGGTGACGGCGTAGGCGGCGAGGTAGAACAGCAGCGAGGGCAGGGCCAGGTCGCTGCGCCCGGCCGCGGCCACGGGCACGAGCAGGAACCCGACCTGGGCCACCGTCGACCACCCCAGCAGCCGGCGGGGGTCGGTCTGCCAGTAGGCCGCGAGGTTGCCCAGGACCATCGAGGCGGTGGCCAGCAGCGCCGCGACGAGCAGCCAGGAGCCGTCCCCGGCGGAGACCGTGGCCACGAGCCGGTACAGGGCCACCAGCGCCCCCACCTTGGGCACGGTGG
>NZ_JROX01000327.1:0-333 GCF_000800955.1 Kocuria sp. ZOR0020 | reverse complement strand
CCTCGAGAGACCTTCTTCAACACGTCTCGAGGCCAGATTCCCCTACCATGGCTCGGGAGCAATGACGCGCTCCCCCTCGCCACTCGCATGGAGACCCGACTTCCCTGGCGCCCCACGAGAGGCTCACTGACCTCGCCGTCGTACCTCGTGAGAAAGCGCACACTGGGGCCGCCGCTCGAGAACAACCCCGAGATTCCCCCGTCATCGAGAGATGAGGGCCTTCGTCTCCTGCATGGCCTAGAGACCAATCTCGCGACCTCTCTCCAAACGCCTCAGGAGGCTTGACTCCCTTGAGTCCACCCAGTGAGCTCCAAGAGATACCCGTCGCGACTC
>NZ_JROX01000326.1:0-1338 GCF_000800955.1 Kocuria sp. ZOR0020 | reverse complement strand
GGGGCATCACCGTGGCCCCGAGCATGCTCGCGGCCAGCAGGACCGTCGGGGTGCCCTCGAACCGTGGGACGATCCCGGCGACGGCCTCGTCCCACGACACGGGGCCGAAGAACAGGCCGGTGACGAAACCGGCGGTGACGATCGCCAGTAGGCCGGTCACGACGAACTCGAAAAACCGAGGGCCCCGGCGGGTCTGCAGGACCAGCAGCAGCATCGAGATCACCCCGACGATCACGCCCCCGGCCAGCAGCGGGATCCCGAAGAGGATGTGCAGGGCGATCGCCCCGCCGATTACCTCGGCCAGGTCAGTGGCCGCGGCCACCAGCTCGGCCTGGACCCAGTAGGCCAGCCGCCAGCCCCGGGGCAATCGGTCGCCCAGCAACTCGGGCAGGCTCGATCCGGTGACCAGCCCGACCTTCGCCGAGAGGTACTGGATGAGTACCGCCATGGCATTGGCGGCCACCAGCACTCACACCAACAGGTACCCGTACTGGGCGCCGGCGGTGAGGTTCGCCGCGACGTTGCCCGGGTCCACGTAGGCGACCGCGGCCACGAAGGCTGGACCCAACAACCAGGGCAGCGGTTGGCGGCGCACCCACCGCTCTCCTGGGGAAGTGGCGGCAACACCTGTTGAGCCGGTGCGCCCGGTCCCGGTCCTCATAGAAAGTTAAGCTATACGAACTTTCCGGCGCGGGGAATGGGGGCCCGGCCTCGAGGGCTTGGTCATGCCCCCAAACGTGCGCGCGCAGGAGGGGCTGGGCGCCTCGACAGCCGATCACAGGGGCATGGAACTCCGGACGGTGCTGGTCTCCTGGGGTGGGGGAACTGTCGGCCAGTGGTGGGGTCCTGGGTTCAGGGGGTCAGCTCGCCCAGGGGTGCGGGGCGGAGTCGGCCGAGACCGGGCATGAACCGGCCGACATGAGCGGCGTAGGAGGCGTAGGCCTGTCGGTGGGTGCTCAGCAGGTAGGGCTCTTCGACGAGACGGACCTGCAGCTCCACGGCCACCAGCAAGCACAGCCACGCCGCTGCAGTGACCACGGTGGGCACCAGGAGGGTCAGGCCGGCCAGGGTGGTGAGCATCGCGGTGAAAATCGGGTTGCGGACCACGGCGAAAGCCCCGGTGGTGACCAGCTCGGTGCGTTCGGTGGCGTCGACACCCACCCGCCAGGAGGCGCCCATGCCGGCCTGGGCGGCTAGTACACCGAGGAAACCCACCACGGTGACGACCGCCCCGGCCCAGGACAGTGCTTGCGGGAGCCGGGGTGCGGCCACGGTGCCGGTGAGGGCCAGGACGGGCCCGGCCGCACCGAGAACCAGGGCGGCCGCGAACAGGATCCC
>NZ_JROX01000325.1:0-1353 GCF_000800955.1 Kocuria sp. ZOR0020 | reverse complement strand
GACCAATACCGCTAAAGAATGAAACTATTCCGTCCCATGCACTCTTCAAGAAGTCTACAAAGTCAGCCCATATCTTTTTGCCTGTTTTGGTTTGAGTGAAGAAATAAACTAGACCGGCAACAACAGCGATGATTGCAGCTGCAATTAATACATAAGGGTTAAGTCCAGCAACCTTATTGAAAGCTTTCATTATGCCCATTCCTGATTTAATTGACTTTTGTAACTTTTGGAAAGCACCGATAGCAGTTACTATTCCAGTTCCGATTTTAAAAGCCACAAACCCTGCTATTAGTTCAACTAAAGCCACTTTTATCTCATCTATTGCACCCTTACTCTCACTAAATTTCTTTGCAAAATCAGCGATTTTCTTTATGACATCAGCCAACCATTTTGCCAAATTAGCGATAGTTTTACTTACATTCTCAACAGAACCTGAACTTTCAGCAGTTTTTGAATCTACACCAGTAAATGATTCTATTAGTTGTCCGATTATACTTAGAACTGAACCAAAAGTTGATTTTAAACCGTCCCAAATCTTAGAGAAAGAACTTAAAGCACCATTTTTTTCTAACGCTTCCCATAGTTCTTTGACATACTTGACTATGCTATCTATAGCTTTACCAGCACCTTTGCCCCAATCGTCCATTTTATCAATTATGGCATTGATAACAGGCGTTAAAGCCTCAAGAGTAGGAAGTAAAGCTTGCGATAAGTCTTCATTAAAACCAGACCAAGTGTCCCTTATAGTTTTTGTAGCACCGCTTGAACCGTCTGCTGCTTTTTGCATAGCCTTATCGAGCATATCCATTGAGACAGCACCGTTTGAAACAGCTTCATTGAATGAACCATACTGCTTTAATTGTGGGTTCATTTGCATAACAGTGTCTTTTAAAGAAGCGCTAAGAGCCGTGTTGTTGTCTGTTAACTGATTGATATTTTCAGCAGTAACTTTTCCAGAAGCCGCCATCTGACCATAAGCCTGTGCGACACCTTTTAAATTTTCTCCAGTACCACCAAACGCTTGGTTAGCTTTTACTAACGCTTCTGTTTTACCAACTGCTGTTTTAGCACTATCTCCTAAACCAATGAACGTTGTTGAAAGTTTTAAAGTATCTTCACTATTTGCGTTGGTGTCTCTAGCGAGCTTTTGCATAGATTGGCTTACATAGTCAAAATCTTTTCCATTACCTTTGAACTTCATCGTGTTCTTCAAGGCAATCATAGCTGTTTGAGTATCCATTGCGTCGGATATCCAACCTTTTAAGCCATTACCAACAGCACTAACAGCACTTGAACCGATTTGCCTAAATACACCTACAGCAATCTCTCTAAGACCGCTAAAGCGTGACTTCA
>NZ_JROX01000324.1:0-1435 GCF_000800955.1 Kocuria sp. ZOR0020 | reverse complement strand
GATGGTGGCCACCTGTCAGATTCCAGGCCGCCCTGGGCACGTGCTGGCCGTGGGGTTGCCCGCCGCAGATCCCAAACTGGTCAAGGTGGTGCACAAGGTACTGGGGGCATCGGCTGCCGGGCTGGGCACGGCGCACAGCCCGTGGCGGGTGCTGCGTTTCAACCCTCAGCGTCGGATGGTTTTGGCCGGTGGGCCCGGTGGCTCAGCGCCGGAAACGGTGGTCAAGATCTCCACGGAAGCCCCTGCCGTTTCCGAATCCACGCTGGCCGTGCTGGCCTCGGACGCGGTGCCGATACAGGTCACCACCACCGCCCCGGGCATCTGCCCGGATCCTCGCGTGCGCTGCTATCCCTGGTACGGCGACGGTGACCTCACGGACCACGCCGTGGACACGTCAACCGTTGAGGCTGCCCGGAAGGCTGGCCGCGGCCTGGTGCGTTTGCACTCCTGTGCTGATCGTCTGGCCGAGAAGATCGTGAACCGGATTCCCGATTCACCGGACCCGGTGGCCCGTATGGAGGTCATGGCCACCGACCTGATGGCTGTGGATCCGGACGTGGCAGCACAGTTTCGCGCGGTGGCAGACCGGATCACCGTGAATCTTGAGATCACCGCAAGCCTTGGCACCGGCACCGCGCTGCGTGTGCTCCACGGGGATTTCTCCGCCGATCAAGTCCTGGTTAACAGCACAGCGTTCAGCCCCGGCCACAGCTCCTCCAACCCACACAGCGACGACGACGGCGTGATGATCACGGACTTGGACCGGATGCGTCTGGGTCAGGCCGCAGATGATCTGGGCAATGCAGTGTCATCGGGAATCATGACCCAGCTGGCCCAGATGGCACCATCCCAGGACTGGGAACCGGTCCTGGATGCGGTGACGGCGGCCATGGTGGAGGGGTATCGAGACCTCTGTGGTGCTCCATCCGATCACCAGATCCGCACCTGGGCGGGGTTCCACCTGCTCATGCGGGTCATGACGGCCTTCCGGGACTGCAGCCCGCACTGGCCCCAGCGGATGCACCAGGTGGTCCAGGCAGCTGGCGCGCTGGTGCCGGAAGCCGTGCCCACCACACTCACGGTGCAGCAGCCAGGCGGTGACCTGGAGACTTTCACCGTCAAACGGGCTTGGCCCAAGGCAGACGGTCGACTCAACGCTGAAGTGATCGACTCCACGGGCCGAGTCCGGGCGGCGGCAGCAACACCGAATCCGCACAGGCTGGGCCTCACCGAGTGGAAGGTCAACACCTTTGGCTCGGATCACAAACTGCCGGGACTCAAGGAGTTGTCCCGTCACGGCCAGGTGGTGGTGCACCGGCGGGGCAGGCGAGCTGTGGTGGCAACCGCGGATCGATACGTCAAGTTGCTGGCCGCGGACAAGGTGCCGGGGACGGCACGGCTCTCCCACGAACTTCACCACCTGGCAACCGCGGCA
>NZ_JROX01000323.1:0-269 GCF_000800955.1 Kocuria sp. ZOR0020 | reverse complement strand
TCAGCCTGGCTTGATTGTCCATACTGATCAAGGGAGTCAATATACAAGCTCTCGTTATCAATCTACTCTTCGTCAAGTCGGTGCTCAATCTAGCATGAGTCGTAAAGGAAATCCCTATGACAATGCAATGATGGAGTCTTTTTATAAGACGCTAAAGAGAGAGCTTATTAATGATGCTCATTTTGAGACAAGAGCTGAGGCTACTCAAGAAATATTTAAATATATTGAGACCTATTACAATACAAAAAGGATGCATTCAGGTCTTGATT
>NZ_JROX01000322.1:0-1135 GCF_000800955.1 Kocuria sp. ZOR0020 | reverse complement strand
TCGAACGCCTCTTCCCCCAGATCCAGCGGGTCCTGAAGATCAACGAGCTCGACACCATCACCAACGATGTCATCGAAGCAGCCGCCAGCACCCTCGTTATCGGTACCACTTGAGGCCGCTACGAACCATCAACAGAACCCCGCCATTTACCGGCAAGAGTCACACATACGTGTGCGTTGGGGGTGCTCATGGGGCGGGGTGTTGCGTGTGTCACCGACATCTGAGGGTGGCCGATGCGATGGATGATCACCAGCTGGCACTGGGCGGGCTGAACGGGTGAAGGAGAACAATCATGGCTGTGCGGGTGAAGGACTTTCACGTGACCGGAAACCTGGTCGATGACCCCAAGGAGATCGAGGCAGGGGATCGGATGCTGACTGTGTTCGACCTGGCGGAAAACACCCGGGTGTTCGACCGGGAATCCAACGAATGGCGCAACGGGGCTCCCAACTACTTCGCGGTGGCCGTTGAGGACCCCAGGATGGCGGAGAACATCCGGGAATCGCTGCAGAAAGGTCAGCGGGTGACCGTGGCCGGGACGATGAGCGCCCAGGCCTACGTGACCAGCCAGGGGCAACCCGGTTTGGAGAACCGGATCTGGGCCGATGAGGTGTCCCCGTCGCTGAAGTGGGCTGTGGCCCAGGTTTCCCCGGATGCTCAGGCGCAAAACCGTGGGCCGCGGGCTGAACAGTCTTTTCACCAGGCCCCGGCATCCCAGCAGATGAACGGGGCAACAGCTGACAGACAGCAGCAACCCCAACAGGAGGCACCGGTGCAGCAGGACTACACGACCTGGACGGCAGCGCAGCCTGGCAGCGGAGGGATGCACGGGGCGGGTCGGTGACCCGACCCAGATGACACCACACGTCACAGGGCAAAGAGCCTTCGACACCGGTCGAGGGCTCTTTGCCATGCCAACACCCGGACCCGATCGGGGAGAGAACTGATGAGACGAACGTTCCGTAGAGAAGACCGCATCGAGGGCGATGTGCTCCTGGAGGACCTGCCCGGGATCGGCCAAGCAGGGGATGTGTGGGCCTCGGATGCCATCAGCAACCCGATCGGGCACCGGGGTGGCAGCGGCTGGCGGGATCCTGTGACCCTGCGCCCGCGAGGAGCCGGCAGCGCAGAGGGC
>NZ_JROX01000321.1:0-330 GCF_000800955.1 Kocuria sp. ZOR0020 | reverse complement strand
AGTGGACATTGCCGCCGAGCCGGAACTGAGCCTGCATGACATGGCCGCCCTGGTGCCCATTGTGGAGGAAGCCGGCGGCCGCTTCACGGCCCTGGACGGCTCCCCCGGCCCCTTCGGCGGCAACGCGGCCGCCACCAACGGCCTGCTGCACGAACAGGTCCTGGACCTGATCGGCGACTGAGCCTTCATCCCGACTTCCCGCAACAACGCGGCCTGGAACCACACCCCGGTTCCCACGACGACGGCGCCCCATCCTCCTGGGAGGTGGGGCGCCGTCGTCGTGCAAGGTGGTCCGTCAGATCACCTGAAACGCGGAAAGATCAGCTGTTC
>NZ_JROX01000320.1:0-443 GCF_000800955.1 Kocuria sp. ZOR0020 | reverse complement strand
AGGAGGGTGGCGAGGTTGGGGTAGATCACGCCTGGGGAGGGGCCGTCGGTGGTGATGCTGATGATTTGTCCGGTGGTGCCGTTGGGGCCGGGGGTGGTGTCGGTGACGTAGGCGTTGCCGGTGCCGTCGTCGGTGATGGGTATCCAGCCGTGGTTCCAGAATCCGGGCAGGGTCAGGCCGGTGTCTCCGGAGAGGTTGAAGTTCCGGGTGTCTTCGTCGAGGTCGTCGAAGACTTGTTGCCAGGTTTCGTATTGATCGATGATTTCCTCACAGGAGAGCAGGATCTCTCCGGGGAAGTTGTCTTCGGGGTAGGTTCCCATGCCGTTGTGGCGGGTCAAGCTGGCTCGTAGTTGGGTGGGGAGGGTGAGTCCGAGGGTGGTTTCGAGTTCTGTGATCTCTTCGTCGGTGGCTGGTGGGTTGAGGATCTCTGGGGCTTGATCGCC
>NZ_JROX01000319.1:0-1185 GCF_000800955.1 Kocuria sp. ZOR0020 | reverse complement strand
CAACAAGGTGGCTGCCCTGAAGGCCGCCAAGAAGGCGGGCATTCCCACGCTGCAGGATTCGGAACCGTCGTCGGACCCGGAGGAACTGCTGGCCGCAGCGGATGACATTGGGTTCCCCATTTTCGTGAAGGCCGTGGCCGGCGGCGGTGGCCGCGGCATGCGCCGCGTGGAGACCAAGGAGCAGCTGCCGGACGCCCTGGACGCCGCCATGCGTGAGGCCGGGACCGCTTTTGGTGACCCCACCGTGTTCCTGGAACAGGCCGTGTTGCGGCCGCGGCACATCGAGGTTCAGGTGCTGGCGGACTCCACGGGGGAGACCGTGCACCTGTTCGAGCGTGACTGCTCGCTGCAGCGTCGCCACCAGAAGGTGGTGGAGATCGCCCCGGCACCCAACCTGGATCCGGAAGTCCGTGAGGCCCTGCATCGCGATGCCGTGAAGTTCGCCCGCGAACTCGGTTACGTCAACGCCGGCACGGTCGAGTTCCTCCTGGACACCGTGGGGGAGCGCGCCGGGGAGCACGTGTTCATCGAGATGAACCCGCGTATCCAGGTGGAGCACACCGTGACGGAGGAAGTCACGGACGTGGACCTGGTCCAGGCTCAAATGCGCATTGCCGCCGGTGAGACTTTGGCTCAGATCGGTATTCAGCAGGATGAGCTGGAAGTCCGTGGCTTCGCCATGCAGTGCCGTATCACCACAGAGGACCCGGCCAACGGTTTCCGCCCGGACGTGGGCAAGGTCACCGCCTACCGGTCCGCCGGTGGCGCCGGTGTGCGCCTGGACGGCGGCACCCTGTACGCCGGTGCGGAGATCTCCCCGCACTTCGACTCCATGCTGGTCAAGCTGACCTGCCGAGGCCGCGACTACCAGACCGCCGTGCACCGCGCCCGCCGTGCCCTGGCGGAGTTCCGCATCCGCGGTGTGGCCACCAACATCCCGTTCTTGCAGTCCGTGCTGGAGGATCCTGAGTTCCTGGCCGGCAACGTGACCACGGACTTCATCGAGCGTCGCCCCGAGCTCCTGGAAGCCCGCGGCACCGCCGACCGCGGTACCCGCGCCCTGACCTACCTGGCCGAGGTCACGGTCAACAAGCCCAACGGCGAGCGGATCGAGGGCATCGACCCCCGCACCAAGCTGCCCCGTTACCCGGGTGACAAGGTGGAGGACCCGGATCGTTCGCCGCT
>NZ_JROX01000318.1:0-781 GCF_000800955.1 Kocuria sp. ZOR0020 | reverse complement strand
GGGGGGAGGACCACCGGCGGGGTGGGCGTGTGGGGTGGGGTGACCATTGGGTCAGTCGGTGGCTGCGGTTTCGACGGCGTCCCGGAAGCCTTCCAGGGACTCGGGGTTGAGCACTTCCCCATCGAGGAAGAACGTGGGAGTCCCACCCACCCCCAGAGCCTCACCGTCAGCGACATCGAGCTCGATGCGCTCCTGGGTGGCCGGATCAGCCACCGCGGCGTCGAAGGCGGCCATGTCCAGGCCGAGGTCTTCGGCAAAGCCGCGGAAGACCGCGCTCTGGTCCTCGGCCGACTCCCCCCACTGTTCCTGGGTCTCGAACATACGCTGGTACATCGCCTCGTACTGTCCCTGCTGGGCGGCGGCTTCGACCGCGAGGGCGGCGTTCATGGAGTTGCGGTGACCCGGCAGCGGGAAGTAGCGGTGGACGAAGGTGACGGTGTCGGCGTACTCGGCCCGCAGCTCCTCGATGACGGGGTAGGCGGCCCGGCACCCTTCGCACTCATAGTCCAGGAACTCCACCAGCACGGCCTGTTCGTCCGGTGCCTGGGAGAGCACCCGGCTGTTCTCCCGCACGACCTGCCCCTGGCCCTGGGGCACCGTTTCGGGGGTGGAGTTGGCACGGGCGATGAGGATCGGGATGGCCACGGCGGCCACGACGGCGACCAGGAGGACCCACACGATGATCTTGGCCTTGGAGGGCTTCTGCTTTGGGGTGGGCGGGCTGGCGGTAGTACTCACAGGGGTGTCCGTTCTGTCTCCGGCAGCAGGGCGTACCGGTGGA
>NZ_JROX01000317.1:0-432 GCF_000800955.1 Kocuria sp. ZOR0020 | reverse complement strand
TGTTGCGTACGTAGTTGTCAAGCGTTTGTTTAATTTTAAGTTTTTTATGCAATTCTCTTAGTGTTGTCATTTATTCCCCTTTACTATTTAAGTGATATTGATAATAGTCCATTTTCGTACGAAAAAGAATTAACTTCCTCATTATCTTCAATAAACATGAGTAAATCTTCTTCTAAATCAGAAATATTATCCATGTCTTTTATATCAAGAATAGCATTTCCTGAAAATATCCCGAAGTAAATTTTTATTTGTTCCACTATATTTTCATTTAAAGCCATGCTTCTAGTTAGCGTTTTAACTTTCAATTTAATACTCCATCATATATTTTACCAAACTTCAAAGCGTTAATTTTAACTAACTGTTTCAAGTCTGATATGAATTGCTGTTCTCCGTCGAAGTCAAATGGCATTGATACGTTTTCCTTGATCCAAG
>NZ_JROX01000316.1:0-496 GCF_000800955.1 Kocuria sp. ZOR0020 | reverse complement strand
AAAAAAGGATATTTAAACTCTTTTAAAAATGAGCTAGGGGAAAAGTTCCTATTCCTAGGGTTTAAAGAAGAAAGAAATAACTTCAAGTCAGAGTTTACGAAAGAAGAAATTAAAGCGATTGATGAAAGATATTTGTATTTTATTGAAGAGGTTTAGAGTTTATTATTGACAAACATAAAATAATTTGATACTATTGTCTTATAGAAAGGTGGTTAAATAATGGCAATGCGAAAGGATAGGGAAATAGTAGCTTATAACCCTATTACAGAAGAAGAGCTACACTTTAGTTGTAAAGCTCAATGTGCTAAGTATTTCGGACTTAAAACTAATACAGTCGTCAAGTGGTTCGATATTGGTAGACCTATAATTGAACTACTAAGAGAGCAAGATAATAAGCAGGTAGCGATTGAAAAGCAAGACAAGCTAAAAGGCTTTGAATTATTTACTATAAAGGAGTGGTTAGATTATGTGTAAGAAACGCAAATACACAAAAATG
>NZ_JROX01000315.1:0-2116 GCF_000800955.1 Kocuria sp. ZOR0020 | reverse complement strand
CTTGCCGACGCGGCAATCGCCTCTCAATGCACTAGTGACAAATGCGCTCGAGAGCGGTCACGCACTCGAGTGTTGCTTTCCCGAAGGGTGACGTCTGCGAGGGCTTGTCCGAAAGTCAAGCCGTGCACTTCAGCCGCTGGAACGCCGAGACGTTGGGCGATCTCTTCGGTGCCCCAGCCCTTGGACTTGTGGAGCGCCGGAAGGACGACATTGAAGACGCGAGAAGTTTCGCGGTCCATGCCTTCTGGCTCACCGGATCGATAACCGCGTTTAGTTAGCTCGATACAGGCCTGCCGATAGGACCAGTCCGTCAGCAGCCCAGCTTTATGAAGGGCGTAGGCCAATGCCATAGCCGAGACGCCCAGGCTGACTTTGAGTCTGAGAACTGTGGCGATTGACGGCTCCCTGCCTACTTGTGAACGCAGCAAGATGCGGGGCATGAGGAACTCAGAGGCGAACTGATCGGCTTCTTGCTCCGCGTTTCGTTCGCTGTTTAAGGAGGCGTCCAGGCCAGCATGCAGAACTAGATGCCCTATCTCGTGCGCCAAATCGAACCGGGAGCGTTCGGCGGTCTTCATCGTGGAGAGGAACACATACGGCCGGCCGTCTTCCCACAAGCTGAAGGCATCCACATCAGCCGTTCCCGCGGGCAAGCTGAGGACTCGGGCACCATGAGACTCGGCCAGACGCAATGAGTTTGGCAGAGGGTCAATCCCTAACTGCCACTCGGCACGTAGTTGTTGCGCCGCATCAAGCGGATCGACTCCCGCCAGGTCAGGAACGCTCAGTTCCGGCAAAGCGAAGTGCTCGGTGATGAGCCCATATAGCTCCACCCCGATACGTCCTGCGGAGGTCGCCGCGTGCTTCTGCGCAGCACTCGAGCGGCGCCGGGCACGGAAGAACACCCGTTCCTCTTCCAATGGTGATGTAGCAGGCATGCGGAAGAACGCTGGGGCGCAACCAATTGCTTGCGCCAGTGCGGAAGCGGCCCGATCCGGAGCACCGTGAGTCTCATAGTTCGTCACTGTGCGGGGAGTGGCCTGAAGCCGGTGGGCCAGCTCACTCTTACTTAGTCCCGCACGCAACCTCGCCAGTGCGATCCGCGAGGGTTCTAGTGTCACGACAGTTCTACGATCCTGAAGTCGATGTCGTCCTGCGGGCCAGCCGGACGCTGGGGCACCTCGAAGCTGGTGAGGTCTTGCGGAGGCAGAAGGATGCGGTGACTCCAGCGAGAAATGTCGCCGTCATCGGTCACGGCTGCAGGAAGAGAAAGCTCGGCGCGCACGGTTGGCTCGTCCTTCGACCAGTGGTACAGCAACACCCAGGTGAGCGGCTCCTGTCGGTCCCATGTCGCCGGCAGTTCGAGGATCACGTCCAGCATCTGCTGGCCGTTGCACTGCACCGCGGCTCGGGTCGCCGGACCGCGGCGACGCGCCGTCCGGGGGTCTTTCTCGACGGAGACTCCCGTGTCGGCATTTCCTCCGACCACCATGATCGAGGTTTTACCGTCCGGGGAAAACACTCGAGGAGAGTTCTGCGGGTCCCCTTGGGCCCACTGGCGCCCGACGAGCTCCTGCCGGAGGTAAGCCACAGTCTCCGACCACTGCGTGTACCCACGAGCGGTCACAGGATGGAAGGCCGTCACATCCTGGGCTCGCGCGACTCCGGTGCGTACGGAGTCCATCAAGACCCCATTGTCCAGCCCGAGGAGCGCCAACACCGATGGAGCATCCTGCGCGGTGACGTACGGCTGGGACTGAAGAGGTTCAGGGATCATGTTGGCTCCTTCCACCGGCCTCAGCATAGTGCACAAAACCGGAAAATTTGGATGTATGAAGAGGGACCGGACTGACTCGAGGAAGGTCGGCGCCTGAGCCCCTGAGCACAAGCCCGACGTACAACCCCAACTGCACCACATCTGCTGTGGGCCCAGGGGCTGCTGTGCTCCTGAATGTGCTGCACGACTGCCGGAACCTACCGGGGTGGTTCCGAGCCTGCCGGGGCAGTCGATCCACCGCCCCAAAGGCAGGCGAAGCGTCCGGTGGATACCGCGGTGTGGGATGCTGGCCGTGAAGCGCCCTGGGTTTCGTTCCGAGGTCAGGGCACCGCGGGCGCG
>NZ_JROX01000314.1:0-532 GCF_000800955.1 Kocuria sp. ZOR0020 | reverse complement strand
TGCCAATACTCAGCCCCCTGGCCGATGCCGCCGATATGGCTGCCTGGGCCGCTGCGAACACGGTGTCCGCGTGGGCCTCCTCACGACGGTCCATGTGCATCCGCCTCAGCTGTTGTCCACGGGGCATCCCGCGGCCAGGGCGTCACGGCGCAACTGCCATGCCTTGATCACGTAGTCGATGCCGGTCACTACGGTGGAGATCAGCGCCAGGGCCATGAAGAACCACCCGAGCCACGCCCACCAGGCACCCACCACGGGCACCAGCGGCAGGATCATGACCAGCAACGCGATGGTCTGCAGGACGGTCTTGAGCTTTCCACCCTTGCCGGCTGCCATGACCCCGTAGCGGATCACCACAAAGCGCATGAGGGTGATGCCCCATTCGCGCACCAGGATCATGATGGTCACCCACCACCACAACTCACCCAGCATGGAGAGCACCACGAAGGCCGCGCCGGTGAGCAGCTTGTCCGCAATGGGATCGGCGATCTTGCCGAAGGATGTGATCAGACCACGGGCCCGGGCGATGTCG
>NZ_JROX01000313.1:0-12832 GCF_000800955.1 Kocuria sp. ZOR0020 | reverse complement strand
ACGAGCACTGATGGTCGTGCACCCCGCCCTGAGCCGTTCTTTCAGTCCTGAACCGCGGCCCTCATGGTGCGCAGTGCCACGGACAGGGCAGCCAGATCACCGGCGGGGTCCCCGGTGTTGCTGGCGGCAATGTCCTCCAAGGTGGAGCGCAGTCGCGCCAGTTGGGCCTCGCTGACGGATTCCCAGGCCTCCACACGGTCCTCCGGGCTCTGCCCGTCCACACGCAGCGCCTGTGCGGCCATGGCCACCAGGGTGGAGTAGACGTCCTCCCGCATGGAGATCCGGGCCAGTGCCTCCCACCGGGTGTTCTGTGGAAGTTCACCGATCCGCTTGAGCAGGGACTCAATGTTGAAGCGGTCGTAGAGCAGGAAGTAGACCCGGCCCACAACTTCCAGGTCCTCACCAGCCTGGGTGCCCAGTCGCACCACGTCCAGCAGCGGGTAGGAGTCCAGCATCCAGGACCACTCGCGGGCCAACCCCTCAGGCACACCCTGCCGTGTGGCGATCGCCAACAACTCATCATCCCGGGATGCGGATTCATGGCCCAACAGCACGGTGTCGCTGCTGCGCAGGGCAGCAATGGGCTCGTAGCGCTGGATGACATCCGTAATGGGGTGAGAGGTCTCGTCCCGGCTGATGAGCCACCGCACGGAGCGGTCCACCAGGCGGCGTTGATCCTGCAGCATCCGCACCCACAGTTCGGTGGGAATCTCCGCCGAAAGGTGTGCCACCTGGTCCAGGTAGGGGTCGACGTCGAAAATCGCCACCGTGGCCAAGAACGCCTTGGCAAGATCAGCCGGTGTGCAGGAGGTCTCGTCCATCGCCCGGAAGGCGAAGGAGGCCCCACCCACGTTGATCATGTGATTGGCCACCATGGTGCACAGGATCTGGCGCCGCAGAGGGTGGGTCTGAAGATCCTCCCCAAAGCGTTCCAGAACCGGTGCCGGGAAGTAGGTCTCCACTACCGTTGAGGTCCAGGGGTCCTCGGCCAGATCAGAATCGATCAGAGCTTCCGAGAGCTGGATCTTGGCGTAAGCCATCAGCACGGACAGCTCCGGGGAGGTCATGGTTTCCCCGGCGGCAATCCGTTCCTCCATGGGTTCCGTGTCCGGCAGGAACTCGATGGCGCGGTCCAGATCCGCCGCCTCCTCCAACCAGTCCATGAGGCGCTCATAGGTGACCATGTAGTCTGCGGCCTTCCACCGGTCCACGGTCAACGTGACGTTCTGTGCCACGTTGGTGCGCAGCACCAGGTCCGCCACGTCATCCGTCATGGATTCGATGAACTCCGCGCGGGCCTCGGCCTTGAGTCGCCCGGCGGTGACCATCCGGTCCACCAGAATCTTGATGTTGACCTCACGGTCGGAAGACTCCACGCCACCGGAGTTGTCGATGGCATCCGTGTTGATCAGCACCCCGTTGCGTGCAGTCTCGATCCGGCCCAGCTGGGTGACGCCAAGGTTGCCGCCTTCGCCCACCACCTTGACCCGCAATTCCTGGCCGTCCACGCGGATGGCGTCATTGGCTTTGTCTCCGACCTCCGCGTGGGTCTCCGTGGAGCCCTTGATATAGGTGCCGATACCGCCGTTGTAGAACAGGTCCGCAGGTGCCTGGAGGATGGCCCGCATCAGCTCAATCGGAGACAGCTGCGTGGTGGACTCCGGAAGTTCCAGCAGTGCGCGGACTTCTTCCGAAACCGGCACGGACTTGGCCTCGCGGGAGAACACGCCACCGCCGGCGGAAATCTTGGCGGAGTCGTAGTCCTGCCAGGAGGAACGTGCCAAACCGAACAAGCGTTCGCGTTCTGCGTAGGACACTGCAGGATCCGGGTTGGGATCCAGGAAGATGTCCCGGTGGTCAAAGGCCGCCACCAGTTTGATGTGTTCGGACAGCAGCATCCCGTTGCCGAACACGTCCCCGGACATGTCTCCCACACCTACCACGGTGAAGTCCTGGGTCTGGGTGTCATGACCGAGCTCAAAGAAGTGCCGTTTGACGGACTCCCAGG
Organism: Kocuria sp. ZOR0020; assembly: GCF_000800955.1. Lineage (NCBI taxonomy): Bacteria > Bacillati > Actinomycetota > Actinomycetes > Micrococcales > Micrococcaceae > Kocuria > Kocuria sp. ZOR0020. The sequence goes on along the minus strand of NZ_JROX01000313.1, from coordinate 10,824 downwards.
CGCCGCGTGCGGTGATGCCCATGGCCTTGTGGTCGTAACCAACAGAGCCACCGGAGGCAAAGGCATCCCCCAGCCAGAATCCACGGTCCAGGCTGATGGCATTGGCGGTGTCGGAGAACCGGGCCGTGCCCTTGTCCGCTGCCACCACCAGATAGGAGTCGTCCCCGTCCTTCCGGACCGTGCGAGCAGGTGGGACGGTGCGGTCACCGGCCCCACCGGCGTCGTCGTTGCCAGAGGATCCGGCAGCGATCTCCAGATTGTCCGTGACATCCAGCAGCGCGCCCACGAATTCCTTGTAGGCTTCCTCGCCTTCAGCAGCCCACGCCCCGCGATCCACGGAGGGATCCGGCAACTGCTTGGGGAAGAAGCAGCCCTTGGCACCGTTGGGGATGATCACCGCGTTCTTGACCATCTGCGCCTTGACCAGGCCCAGGACCTCCGTGCGGAAGTCCTCGCGGCGGTCCGACCACCGCAGGCCACCGCGGGAGACCGGACCAAAGCGCAGGTGAGTGCCTTCCACCCGCGGGGACCAGACCCAGATTTCGAACTGCGGCCGCGGAAGCGGGGCAGCCGAGATGCGCTGGGGGTTGAGCTTGAGGGCAATGGTGGGCCGGTCCGTCTGATAGGCGTTGGTGCGCAGCGTGGCATCCACCACCTCCACCAGCGTCCGCAGGAAACGGTCCGCATCCAGGGTGGGCACTTCCTCCAGGGCTGCTGAAACCGCCTCCCGGGCCTCCTTCCGAGCCTGTTGACGCGCCTGATCATCAGCGGCGCCGTCGTGAGTCAGGAACCGGTCCGGGTCGAAGGAGGTTTCAAACAGCTCCACCACGGCCCGGGTGACCCCCGGGTAGCTCAGCAACGTGGCTGCCATGAACTCGAAGGAGTGCGGGACCCCCAGTTGCAGGAGGTACTTCACGTAGGCCCGCAGCACGGCAATGGTGCGCCAGTGCAGGCGTTCCACCAGCACCAGGCGGTCCAGGGCATCCGATTCCGACTGCCCGGAGAGCACAGCGCACAGGACTTCCTCAATCAGGTCCTCGGTCCGGGCCTCAGGCGGCCCCACCGGGTCCACGCCTGCCGGCAGCTCCACGCCGAAGTCGTAGAGCTGGAACTCGCGACCATCAGCGGGGGTGATCTCGTAAGGCTTCTGATCCACCACGGTCATGCCCAGGTTCTGCTCCATGGGCAGCATTTCCGTCAGGGTCAACCGGCGGGTCAGGTACACGTTCAGGCGCACCTGGTCCTGCTCCCCGTCAGAGACCGTGGCCACGCGCACCTCAGCGGCTTGTTCCGGTTCCTGGCCGGAGAGCATCTCGCAGCGCTGGAGATCGGCCACGGCTTCATCAATCTCGTAATCCGCCCGGTACGCCGGGGGGAAGGCTTCAGCCCAGTTGTAGGCGTACTCGCGGGCCTGCTCACCGGAGAACTCCGCCCCGATGGCACGCACCAAGGCATCCGGCCAGGAACGCACGGCGGAGCGCACCCGTGATTCCAACTCTGCCATGTTGACCGGGGGTGGGGTGTCCCCGGGCAGGCGTAGCCGGAAGAACACCCGGGCCAGTGCGGAGGAGGACAGGCGCACCTGGAAGTCCACGTCCGTGGCACCGTAGGTGTCCGTGAGGACATCGGAGATCCGCTGCCGCACGGAGGTGTTGTACCGGTCCCTGGGCAGATAAACGACGGCGGAGACGAACCGTCCGAACAGGTCCGGGCGGACAAAGATCTTGGTCACGCGCCGCTCATCCAGGCCCAGGACACCGCGCGCCACCTCGGCAAGCTCGTCCACGGACATGTGCAGCAGTTCGTCCCGGGGGTACTCCTCCATGATGCTCAGCAGGTCCCGAGCCGAATGGGAGTCCTCACGGAAACCGAACTGGGTGGCCACCGCCTGGATCTTGTCCTTGACCCAAGGAGTTTCACGGGCCGGGGTGGCATAGGCCTTGCGGGCGAACAACCCAATGATCAGGTGTTCGCCGTCCACCTGGCCGTTCGCGTTGAACCGGCGGATGCCGATGTAGTCCAGGAACTCACTGCGGTGCAGTTCCGAGCGGGTGTTGGCCTTGGTGACAAACAGGGTTTCCGCGTCCTTGGCGTGTTCCTGTGCCTGCTGAGTGAGTTGACGCCGGTACGGATTGCGCCCGGATTCGCTCAACAGCCCCAAGCCCGTGTCCGGACGGGATTCCAGGTACAGCTGTTCATCAGGGCCGTTGAGGTCGTACTCCTTGATGCCCATGAGCACAAAGTTTCCGTCCAGCATCCACCGCAGGAAGTCCTGGGCGGCAGCCACGTCCCCCAGGTGCAGCCCGTCCTGCTCATCCCGCCGGGCCAGTCCGTCCAAGGAGACCACCAGGTTCTGCACGGAGTCCCGCATGGCCTCATGGTCCCTGGCGATCACAGCCACATCGGCAAGCACAGGGTGCAGTTCGCTGATGAGTTGGGCTGCGGCGTCCTCGTCCAGTTCCCGGGTCAGGACCACCTGCACCCAGGACTCCATGGCGGCCCGCTCCCCCAGGCCACCGACGGCAGGGATGGTCTGAGTGTCCCCGCTGGAATGAGCCGCGAAATTGGGGACCTCCATGACCGAACCCAAGCCACCGTCCTCATCCCGGGTGACCTGCAGGATCGGGTGAACCACCAGGCGAGCGCCGCCCCACTTCTGGGCGATCTGGGTGTTGATGGTAGAGACCACGTAGGGAACGTCCTCCGTGACCACGTACAGGACGGCACGCTGAGCCTCCCGGTCCACGTGGATCAAGGTCTGCCCGGGAGCACGGGTCTGTGCCACCCGGCGGTGCTTGTTGGCCCGCTCGGTCAGGGATTCGCTGGGCCGGGAGGCCAGATCCTCCGGGGAAACACCCGCGTAGTAGGCCCGCATCCACGCGTTGTCGCCTGCGAACTGCGGAGCCTGAGCCACCACGGGAATCGCCACCGTGTGGTCATCTACCTCTGCACGGTACTTGTCCTGTGTCACTACTCGATCACGCCTTTGTGAGGGATGGTGAGGTCACGCGCCGCGCTGGTGGAGCCGCCGCGGACGTTGGGTACCTCACTCACACTAGCCGTCCACGCGCCGTTGCGAAGGGACACATCTTGGGATTCCCTTGTGCTGTGGAGAAACCCCCAGCACAGCCACCATTCGACCTCCAGTCCCACCGGGGCGGGCGCGGGCAGTGGACGGAAAGTTCCCTCTACGCCTTTGCCCGTTCCCTGGAACTCGGGGTGACCACCTTGGAACTGGACACTCACCTGACACAAGACGGTGTGGTCCTGGTGTGGCATGACCACACCGTCGAGACCGCAAAGTGCCAGGACACCGCCCCGGCAACCCCCAATGACCCCGACTTCCCGTACGTGGGAGACCGCGTCCGAGACCTGACCTACGCGCAGATCCAGACCTTGGACTGCGGTTACCAACAGCTGCCCGGCTATCCGCAGCAAATGGTGGTGGAGCGCAACAGGATTGCCACTCTGGAGCAGCTCTTTGAGCTGGTGCGCGATCACCGTGCGGATGGTGTGAGGTTCAACATCGAGACCAAGGTGGAGGACCCCTCCAACGCCGCTGAACGTGATGCCTTGGTGGATGCCGTTCTGGAGCAGATCTACACCAACGGTTGGCCTGAGCGCACCCAGTTGCAGTCCTTCGACTGGGCAGCACTGGACCGTGCCGCACCCGTGGCCCCGGAGTTGGAGCTGGTGGCTCTTGCCGAGGCAGAGAACCCCGGGGGCGCAGGTCTCACACCACAAGAGGTGGCTGACCGTGGGTACGACGTCTGGTCACCTCAGCACGTAGTGCTGACGCAGGCCAACATTGCTCAGGCACATGATCTGGGTCTGAAAGTGGTGCCGTGGACCGTGAATGACCCGGCGGACATGGCCAGGCTGATGGACTGGGGTGTGGACGGCCTGATCACCGATTACCCGTGGCAGCTGCGCCAGCTGATGCAACAGCGTGGCATGCCGCTGCCCGCGGCTTACGCCGCACAGGATCAACCGTCTGATCCCCAGGCCCGCCCGGGCAGAAGCGGCACCGCGCCCGGCAAGGCCCGCCCCGCAGAATCCCCTGCCTCCACCGGAGGCCCGGACAGTCCTGGCCGGGAGCACGGTCACAGCCAGGGCCGCGGCCCGGAGCACAAGCAGGGCCCCAAACAGGGGCAGCACGGCGCAGGGACTCCCGGCCGCAACTGAGCTGGGGTTCAGGACGCCGTGGCTGCCAGGAGGTCCTGATCCACAGGAACCACTTCCGCGTTGGCCACGCGTTTGGGTTCCGTGTTCTGCAGGTGGGCCACGGTGAAGCGGATCAGCGCACCGTGGGCCACCAGCAGGATGTTGCGCTCCGGGAATTGGCCGTGCACCTCATGAAGGACCTCCAATGCACGCTCCACCACCTGATCTTCCGGTTCGGCCACCTCCAGCAGCTTCTGGTAACCCTCTGGGGAGATCTCCGCAATGCTCTCGCCTTCATTGGACCCGAAGGACCGCTCCACCAGGCCCTGGTACATGGGTCCAAGCTCAATGCCGAGTTCCTGGGCCACAATGCGCCCGGTTTCCCGCGCCCGGCTCAGCGGTGAGGTGACCACCAGGTCCCATCCCGGATCTTCGTCACGCATCAGGTGTGCCGCGTCCACCGCTTGTTGCCGGCCCGTGCTGTTGAGCGGGATGTCGGACCCGCCCTGCAGCCTCTGGGCCCGGTTCCAGTCGGTTTCGCCGTGGCGCATGAATGCGAGCATGCAGATTCCTCCTGCGGTGGTGGGCTCTGGGGTTGTCGGCGGCCTCGGACATAATTGCCCAATGAGCGCGCCGTCAGATGTCTCCCCCATTCTCCCCGACTCCGCAAGCACAGCCCACGAGCCCAGCCGTAGTTCCTCCCGCTTGATCTACGGTGCCATGGCCTTGGGCGGGTCCTGGGACCTTTCGGCCCTGACTGACGACGACGTCGCCACCGGGTTCCGTGCCCTGGATGCTGCCGCGGCTGCGGGTCTGACGGAGATCGACCTGGCGGACATCTATACCGCCGGCAAGTCGGAGTCCGTGGTGGGTCAGTGGCTGGCCGAGCGCGCCGGCCGGCGCGAAAGCGTCACGTTGCAGACCAAGGCCGGCATCCGGATCCCTGGGAACACGGCGGCAGATGACGCCCCCATGCACTACCGCCTGGATGAACACACGCTGCGCGGCGGGTTGGAAGGATCCTTGACGCGACTGGGCGTTGAGTCGGTGGATCGGTTCCTGATTCACCGGTGGGATCCCCTGGCTGATCCCACCCAGGTGGCAGCTGTTCTGGATCAGCTGGTGGATGACGGCCTGACCGCGGCTTTGGGCATCTCCAATGTGTCCTGGCACCGGATCCGGGTTCTTCAAAGCCACCTCCGCCACCCGCTGGAAGCCGTTCAGGTTCAGCTCAGCCTGGGTCACCGGGACTTTGTGGAGCGCCAGATCCTGTGGGACCACCCGGAAGGCTCAGGAGTGGACTTCGACGAATCTCTGTTGGAGAACTGTGCCGCCGCAGGGATCCAGGTCCAGGCTTGGGGAGCACTGGACCAGGGCCGGTACACTCGCAGCCCGCAGGACAGCACTGACCCGGCCACTGCTGAGTTGACCGCCGCCATTGCCGCAGAGATCGGCACTTCTGCGGAGGCGGTGGCCCTGGCGTGGATCATGCGCCTTCCGCAACGCATCCGGCCTGTGATCGGTACCAGCAACCCGGAGCGGATCGTGGCCTGCGCACAAGCACTGGACGTCGTGGACAAGCTGACGCACGAGCACTGGTACGCGCTGCTGAATTCGGCCCGCGGCCACAACGTGCCCTGAGCACGGCACACCACCACAAGCCTCATCGCACAATGGCGGCAGCGCGGGCCGCCACCACGCATACTGACAGTGCCCGCAGTCCGCATGGCACCGTTCACGATTGGTTGGAGACACCATGGATTCAGTTGTTCTGAGCACTCTGCTGTATTCCGCAGCCGGTGCCGCCGCCTATGGGCTGGTGGGGTTGGTCCTGCTGGCTGCCGGCTACTGGGTGATCGAGCTGCTGACCCCGGGCAAGCTGCACCACGTGATCTGGGCCGAACGCAACCACGGCGCCGTCCTGGTCCTGGGAGCCTCCATCCTGGCCATGGCCCTAATTGTGCGGGCAGCCATCCTGGCCTCTGCCTCCGTGTTGTGGCTGGGTCTGGTGACCACCTTGATCTACGGGTTGATCGGTCTGTTGCTCATGGCGGTGTCGTTTTTCCTCATGGACCTTCTGGCGCCGGGCAAGCTGGGCGAACTGATTGTGGACAACGATCACAAGATGCACCCGGCTGTGTGGGTCACCGCGGCAACTCACCTGGCCGTGGGAATTGTGGTGGCTGCAGCCATCGCCTGACCCCCGCGGAGTTTCCCCACCTCCACGGGTGTACCCCTCTTGTACCTGCGGCGTTACGCAGGCGCCGTTGCGCAATCGTTGTGCAATCGTTGTGCAACGCTCACCTCACGGATCACCTGCGCCAATGCCCTGTTCACTGCCATGTGTGCCGTGAATCATCAGGCAACTTGCTTGCAGGCAGCACCGAGCGCACGTAATTTGCAAAAAAATCGTGCGCGGCGGTGATCGCCTGGCTGTCCCCCCCGCAGCCCCGTGCATGGTGAGAGGAGCTTGACCTTTGAACACCCCTTCCCCGGTGACGCACCACTTGGACCGCACACTACCCACGCCTGTTCCGGCAGCACACACCCCGGCCTATTCGGAAGCCTTGAGCTTTGGCCCCCGGGTGGATCTGGGTCCCGCTCTGGCCTCCACGGTTGTGGTCATGCCCACGGGAGGCCCCGGTGCGGCCGCAGAAGTCACCGTGGAACTGCGGTTGGTGGGCACCGGGCACCAGGTCATCATCACCGTGGACGAGCATCAGTGGATGGAGACCTTCACCGTCCCCGGCCCTGACACAGCCCACCTGCCCGTCACCCAGCGCCAGGACGACCCCCTCAGCGGAAGCTTGCTCTATCAGGCGCATTGCACCGTGACCCAACACTCCCCCCGCGGTTTCGCCCGCCAGCGTCAGAAGGTGGAGCATGCCTGCAACGCTTCGGCAGGCTTCACCTCCCACCAGGTGGATGCTGCCGGTACCGCAGGTGCGGGTTTGTGCGTGTTCGGCTTCAACGACGACGACGAAATTCTGTGGCGTTCCTGGCACGTTGCCCCCGGTGAGAACCGCTTGGTCCAGACCACCAGCACCGTGTGGCTCTCTGCCATCGGGGCGGGGCTGCGCCGCGCCAGTTGAGTCCTCCGCTGCTATCGTCCGGAACAGGTGAGTCGGCCCTCACGGTCCGGCCAACAGCAGGAGGATGAATGCACACGTCAATCGCCACGGTCTGCCTCTCCGGCACCCTTGAGGAAAAGCTCCAGGCTGCCGCTTCAGCCGGGTTTGACGGAGTGGAGATCTTCACCCAGGACCTGGTGGTCTCCCCCACCTCACCGGACCAGATTCGTCGTCGTGCACAGGACGCCGGGTTGTCCCTGGACCTCTACCAGCCCTTCCGCAACGGCGTGGAGTTGGAAGCCCATGCCTTCCAGGACAGCTTGCGGCGCCTCAACCGCACCGGCGAGCTGATGAATCAGCTGGGCACGGACACATTGCTGGTGTGCTCCAACGTGGCGGGCAGTGCCGTTGCGGATGATGCCCTGGTGGCCGAACAACTGCACCAACTGGGGGAAGTGGCCCAGGAACATGGGATCCGCCTGGCCTACGAGGCCCTTGCCTGGGGCACCCACGTCAACACCCACGATCACGCCCATCAGCTGGTGATGGATGCCGATCACCCCGCTGTGGGGACATGCCTGGACTCGTTCCACATTCTCTCCCGGGGGTCTGATCCAGCCAGCATCGCGCAGATGGACCCGCAGAAGCTGTTTTTTGTCCAGCTTGCTGATGCCCCGCTGATGCACCTGGATGTGCTCTCCTGGTCACGCCACCACAGGGTGTTCCCCGGTGAAGGTGACTTTGACCTGGTGAATCTGATGTCCCACCTGGTTCGTTCCGGTTACAGCGGCCCGGTCTCCCTGGAGATCTTCAACGACTCCTTCCGCCAGGCTGACGTGCACCGCACCGCCGTCGACGGCCTGCGATCCCTGCGGTGGTTGGAGGACCAGACCCGCCGTGCGTTGGCCGGAGAAATGCACGACGGCGCCGTCCGGGACCGGGTTGAGCTGCAAGCCCTGCCGGAAGCATCAGCACCATCGGACTGGGATTTTGTGGAGCTGCGCACCACCAACCTGGGGCACACCACCCGGCTGCTGCACCGCCTCGGTTTCCGGTTGGGTGGTCACCACCGCAGCAAGGACGTCCAGGTGTGGCTGCAAGGACCGGTTCGTGTGGTGGTCTCAGAGGCCGGCCACAGCACACGGCGTGAACCGCACGTTGACCCCCGCGCGCGCTCCGAGCACCAGGCCGTGGCTGAAGTCTCCGGGCTGGGGTTCCACGTGGAGGACCCCGCGGCCGCGTTTGCACGCGCCGTGGAACTGGGCTCCACACCCGTGCCCCGCGAACAACTCCCCGGGGAGGTGACCCTGCACGGGGTTTACGCTCCGGACGGCACGGAGATTTTCTTCGGCACCGGCTGTGCTGATGGCCTCCCGGAGTGGCTCAGCGAGTTCGGGGTGGAGGAAGACCCCCTGGGGGCAGGCGATCTGATCACCGGCATCGACCACGTCAACGTGGCCCAGAAGTGGCAGCACTATGACGAAGATGTGCTGTTCTACACCTCAGCACTGGGCCTGACCTCCACCCCGGCGCAAGAGGTCCCCGGCCCCTCCGGGCTGGTGCGCTCCCAGGTGATGTGCAGCCCGGACCAAACCATCCAGCTGCCGCTGAACCTGGCACCCACCGCCGCGGAACATGGATCCTTTGTGGGCGTGGCCTACCCCGAACACATTGCTCTGGCCAGCACAGACGTGCGTGAAGTGGCCCGCCGTGCCCATCGCCGCGGCCTGAAGTTTCTGGGTATCCCGGAGAATTACTACCAAGATCTGATCACCCGATTCGACCTTGACGCCCAGACCGTGGACGAACTACGGGAACTCAACCTGCTCTACGACCGTGACGACCACGGAGACTTCCTGCACTTCTACACCCGCACCCTGGGGGACGTGTTCATGGAAGTGGTTGAACGCCGCGGATACACGGGCTTTGGCGCAGAGGATGCACCGGTGCGTCTGGCGGCCCAGTACCGGCTGCAGCAGTCACACCAGGGGTGAGCACGCGGCGTCGTCGTGGGATGGAGTCAAGAAGCCGGTCTCAGCCACCCGCTGCCAACGGACCCGCCTCAGCGGAACAGGGACGGGCCGGCCCACGGCTCCAGCGCCTCCTGCTGCTGCTTGGTCAGGCGCAGCACCCGCTGCTCGGCCGGGTCAAAAAACGCCAGCTGGGTGTGGGCGCGGACGCAGACCTGACCGGTGGCGGCGTCGTGAATCTCCAGGCCCAGGACCAATGCGGCGCCCGCGGCGCGAACCACCCGCACCCTGACCGGGGCCGGGGCGTTGCGGTACTCCAGCGCTTTGTCGTACTTGACCCGGTGCTCAGCAACCAGGGCTTGGGTGCCCTCCGGAAGGGTGTCGAATATGGGGACCACCGGAGGCACAACCTGGTGACCGGCACCCACCGGAACACCAAAGGCCGCAATACGCGCCTCCTCCAACATGCGCACCACTTCCACGTTGTTCACGTGCCCGTAGGAGTCCATGTCCCCCCAGCGCATGGGGATCCGCACCACGGTCCCGGGGCCGTTGTCCTGACCGGCGGCCGCGATGTGGGCACTTGCGGGGGTGTGAGGAAGATCTTGCGGGTTGGGCGTCGTCATGGGTGGGACGGTCTCCTTATGATTCGTAGCTGGGTGTGAGCACCGAGTCGGCCACCTGGACCTGGCATTCGTGAGGTCCGGGCCGCATGGGACCAGCCAGCCCAAGATTAGCCCCGGTCGGGCGGGGCTTGGGGAAGGGGCATTCAGGTTGCAGGGGAAGAACCGCACCGTTCGTGTTGTGGGCACCGCCGTTGGTTCGGTGGTTGCTCTGACCTGCGCGTGGTTGCTGGTGTGCACCGGTGTGCTGCTGCACCCGGATGTCACGGAGCAACCGGAACCCGCGGATGCCCTTTTGGTGCTGGGACCCCCCGATCCCACGCGAGTTGCCATGGCGGCCCAGATCATGGAAGCCGGCCTGGCACCCGTGGCAGTGGTGGCAACACCGGATCCTGTGCCGGGCACCTGGCCCTCGGATGCCGAGTTCATTGAGAACCGCCCATACTGCAACGACCCTGACCTCCCCTACGAGGTCATCTGCTTCAAGCCCGACCCCTCCACCACGCAGGGCGAGGCCATGAAACTGCGGGAGCTTGCCGATGAACGCGGATGGGACAACGTGATTGTGCTGACCTACCGCCCGCACGTGGCACGGTCCCAAATGATTGTGGAACGCTGTTTTGACGGCACCACCCAGTGGCCCACCTTTGACTATCAGGAGAACTACTCCCTGTTCAGCCGCGCCACATGGCGGGAGTACATCTACCAATCGGCTGGCTTCCTCAAGGCCTGGGTCACCCCCGGCTGCGACACCCAACTCCCCTGGCATCCCAAGACCGGGTCCTGAGCCTGGTCCCCGCGATGGGGCCGGGTGGCCGTGTGTCTGGTGGGTGGGCCGCGGCGTCGTCGATCCCCCACCCCTCCCACAACGACGCCGCCCCTCACCACCCGCTGCGCCCTCGATTGGCGTCTTGGGTTCAGTGTGGGTATGATTTTCGTCGTTGCCCAGCGAGGAAGATCCCCGCTGAACACCACGCGCGAGTGGCGGAATAGGCA
>NZ_JROX01000312.1:0-301 GCF_000800955.1 Kocuria sp. ZOR0020 | reverse complement strand
CACCGGCCCTTACGGCCTCCGCCGGTTGCGAGCCCCTGGAGGCGGGTGTAGTGTTTTCATCTGTTGCCGCAAGGGGCTGACGAACAGAAGTTCAGCAGCCGCGGCACGCAAGGTCCAAGACCTACTCCACACCCCCCAACTCAGCAACCGCTAGTTGCCGTGCGTACGTACGGGAATCACCGAGTTGCCAAGAGCCGGGAAGGCGAGTAACGTTGCGGGCCGCAGTGATCCAGACAGGATCGCAGCAACAAAGAACTCCGGGGTTCTTGGTGGTCATCACGGTTGTGGTGGGTGCTGGTTC
>NZ_JROX01000311.1:0-1004 GCF_000800955.1 Kocuria sp. ZOR0020 | reverse complement strand
CCCGCCGCGGCGACAAGTACGTCACCGTGATCATCGACCTCACCCCGATCCGGGACGGGACCGGGCCCTCACGGCTGCTGGACATGGTCGCGGGGCGCTCCAAGCAGGCGTTCAAGCAGTGGCTCACGGAACGGCCCCAGGCCTGGCGGGACGGTCTTGAAGTCGTCGCGATGGACGGGTTCACCGGCTTCAAGACCGCCACCACCGAGGAACTGCCCGACGCTGTCGCGGTCATGGACCCCTTCCACGTCGTCCGTCTCGCCGGCGACGCCCTGGACCGCTGCCGACGGCGGGTCCAGCAGGACCTGCACGGGCACCGAGGCCGCGCCGGCGACCCGCTCTACCGCGCCCGACGAACCCTGCACACTGGCGCCGACCTGCTCACCAACCGACAGCGCCAACGATTGACCATGCTGTTCGGAGTCAAGGACCACGTCCAGGTCGAGGCCACCTGGGGCATCTACCAGCGCATGATCGGCGCCTACCGCGAGCCCGACCGCGCGAAGGGCCGACAGTTGATGACGGCGCTGATCGAGTCGGTCAGCCACGGCGTCCCGACTGCCCTGACCGAGCTCATCACGCTGGGGCGGACCCTGAAGAAGCGAGCCGCCGATGTCCTGGCCTACTTCGATCGCCCCGGCACCAGCAACGGCCCGACCGAGGCGATGAACGGCCGCCTGGAGCACCTGCGAGGCTCCGCCCTGGGGTTCCGCAACCTCGCCAACTACATCGCCAGGAGCCTGCTCGAGACCGGCGGCTTCAGACCGCGACTACACCCTCCTTTGTGATGAGCCACATAACGGCGAAAGCCACACCTGGGCCTCGCCAACGCGGACGTCGCGCAGGGTGTACCCCAGCGCAACAGGCTGCTCTCGAACCCAGTCCGGGCAAGCACGTTGACCATGCACGCGAGTACGAACACTGACGACAGCAAAAACGTTCGACGAGACGTCTCATAACCAAGGAAGTGGGACAGTCGCCCGAGAGCGATCAACACGTCGATC
>NZ_JROX01000032.1:0-958 GCF_000800955.1 Kocuria sp. ZOR0020 | reverse complement strand
GAACGACGTGGAAGGGATCCATCAGCGCTACCGCGCCCGGTAGGGCTTCGCTGGCGGCGGTCCTGTATCCGGTGAACTCGTCCATCGCCACCACCTCGATGCGGTCCTTCCATGCCTCGGGGTGGGCCTCCAGCCAGGCCTTGAACGCCGCTTTGGAGCGGCCCTCGATCATGTCCAGCAGCCGTGCGGGCCCGGTCCCGTCCCTGGCTGGGGTGAGGTCGATGATCACGGTGACGTACTTGTCGCCGCGCCTGGTGTGGCGCCATACGTGCTCGTCGACCCCGATCACGCGGACTCCGTCGAAGCGGGCGGGGTCATCGATGAGCAGCCGCTGGCCCTCGGCGAGGACGGCGCCGTCGGCGGTGTGCCAGGCAACCCCTAGCCCGGCGGCGACCCGTGCGATCGAGAGGTGGTCGATGACCAGGTCTTCCAGTGCCTACCGCATCCCACCGCGGGAGAGTTTCGCCCGCTCAGTCGCTGCGGCGGTGGTGTCCTCGCGCCAGCGGTTCCCGCAGTGACCACAGATACTGCCGGATCCGCACCAGCAGCGTCGTGGGCCGGTGGCCGAACGGCTGGTGAGCGAGGGGCCGAGTGATCGTGCCGCGCGAGGTCGACCTCGCTCCGCAAGCGCGGCACCACGGATCCTCCTCCGCGAGTCGGCATTCGAGCACCGCCCGTTCCGCCGTTAGCCATTGACCGACAGCGACGAGGCCGAGCTCGTCCAGGCGCGCGAAGGTCGTCAGATCGGGACTGTCGAAGATGGCGTTGGGCACGTCGAGGTCGTCCTGATGGCGAGCGTGAGGACTTCCACCATCGGGAGACCTCGACGTCTATCCGCGCACCGACGTGCCCACCCTCGCGACACGCAGCTACCCCCTCAACTGCGAAGAGCCAGATTGGATGACCTGACCCATGGCTCGGTTTCCAGTTGACGTCGCTAGTCGATGGTCTTCATGGA
>NZ_JROX01000310.1:0-1245 GCF_000800955.1 Kocuria sp. ZOR0020 | reverse complement strand
GCGCCCGGTATAGCGGGTCGTCCTTGCGGCCGCGGTGGCCCTGGGTATGCTGCTGGACCCGGCGGCGGCAACGGTCCAGTGCATCGCCGGCCACCCGAGTCGTGCCAATTTAGTGTGTTGGCCATTCGGTGCCGGTGGCGGTGAGGATCTCGCTGGCGGTGCCGGTCAGCGGGTCGGCGGCGACGTGGGGGTGACCGGCGATGACGACGGTGACCTGTTGCAGCGGGCGTAGGGCCTGGACGATCTTCTTGATGCTCATCCCGGTCTGATCCTGCAGGTGACGGGCGACGGCCAGGGCGGTGACGACGATGGTGAGGTGGGCCTCGATGGCATCGCGGTCGTGGTGGAACATGGGCCTGGCCCGCAGGTCGGTCTTGCTCATCCGGAACGAGGCCTCGACCTGCCACAACGAGTGGTAGGAGGCGATCACCTCCGCTGCGGGCATGGTCGTGACGGGCAGGTTGGTGACGTAGCCCTTCAGCCCGGCCAGGCTGCGGGCGCGGGTCAGGGCGTCCTCGTCCAGGCGCGTCGAGCCGTTCACCGTCTTCACGAACCGCGGTGTGCGGGCTGGCTTCTCGCCGGCGATGACCGCCTTGGCGCGGTTCTCCTGCAGGGTGAGGGTGGCCCGGTCCCGTGCGGCGCGCTTGACGGAGTACGCCCATACCGCCCGCCACGACCGATCGTGCACCGCGGGGTCCCACACGGGTTCGGCGCGCTTGGTGACATCGTTGACCGAGGCCGCCTTGGTGGTGGCCACCCGTGGAGTGATGGTGTCGATGATCTGTCCGTCGGTGAACGCATCCCCGTGCCACCGGAAATGAGAAGCGAGGTCGCCGGGGGCCTTGGTGACCCGCGAGCCGACGATGAACCGCAACCCGGCCGCATCCAGCTCCTTGAGGTTCGATGAGGAGAGCATGCCCGCGTCGGCGACCACCACGATGTCGGCCAGGTTGTGGCGCTGCTGGAACTGCTCGATGATCGGCAGGATCGTGGCGGTCTCGGCCTTGTTGCCCTCGAAGCACCCCACCTCCAGCGGGAACCCGGCACGGTCCACGAGCAGCCCCACGACGACCTGCGGGTCCACGCGCCGCTCCTTCGAATAGCCGACCTTGCACAGCTCGTCCTCCTGCTCGGCCTCGAAGTAGAGGGTGGTTACGTCGTACAGGACCAGCGACAGGTCCCCGTGCCCGGCGGCGTGGGCGAAGCACGCCGCGGCGACCTGGTCGCGGTAGCCGCGTTCCTGGG
>NZ_JROX01000309.1:0-4357 GCF_000800955.1 Kocuria sp. ZOR0020 | reverse complement strand
GGACTTGCTATGAACCACCGGCCTCAACTCATCCTGACCCGTAGGGGATCGCCGACCCGATGGTCGCAAGCATCAGCTGCCGATCTGCGGCGTATGGGTTCGGGCGGCGCGCAGGCCGTTGAGGATCACGATGACCTCGGCGACTTCGTGAACCAGGACCACGGCAGCGAGCCCCAGGACACCGAAGAGGGCGAGTGGGAGCAGCGCGGTGATGATCAACAGAGACAGGATGATGTTCTGGTTGATGATGCGGCGACCCCGACGGGCGTGGTCAAACGCTCTGGGGATGAGACGCAGGTCGTGGCCGGTGAACGCGATGTCGGCGGACTCGATCGCGGCGTCCGATCCGGTCGCGCCCATCGCGATGCCGATGTCGGCTGCCGCGAGAGCGGGCGCGTCGTTGATGCCATCGCCGATCATCGCGACCGGTCCTGCCTCGGAGAACGCTCCGATCGCGGCGGCCTTGTCTTCAGGGCGCAGTTCTGCGCGGACGTCGACGATCCCCGCCTGGGCGGCAAGGGCCTGCGCTGTGCGGGTGTTGTCGCCGGTGAGCATCGTCATTCCGACCCCCTGGCTTGCGAGGGTACGGACGACCTCGGGGACCTCGGGGCGTAGTTCATCTCGGACGCCGATCGCGCCGACTGGCGCTCCGTCTCGGTGCACGATCACGACGGTCATGCCTTGCTCTTCCAGTCCCTCGACCCGGTCGCCGAGCTCACCGGCGTCGAGCCAGCGCGGGCTGCCGACGGTGATCGTCGAACCATCGGCGGTGCCTTCGATGCCGTGCCCCGCCTGCTCAGTCACATCCGCCGCTGCCGTGACGCCCGGGGCGGCGGCGGTGATCGCCGCGGCGAGAGGATGAGTGCTGTGGTGCTCCAGCGCAGCGGCCCATGCGAGCACCTGTGCCTCGGTCAGGCCGTCGACGGTGAGGACCGCGGTGACGGCAGGCTCGTTGCGGGTGAGAGTGCCGGTCTTGTCAACGGCCACGTGCCGGACGGTGCCGAAACGCTCGAAGACCGCTCCAGATTTGATGATCACTCCGAACTTGCTCGCCGCGCCGATGCCGGCGACGACTGTCAGCGGGACGGAGATCGCTAGTGCGCAGGGCGAGGCTGCCACCAGCACCACGAGGGCGCGCGTTGTCCACAGCTCTGGATCGCCCAGCAGCGAGCCGATGATTGCGACCAACGCAGCAAGAATCAGGACACCAGGGACGAGCGGTCGGGCGATCTTGTCGGCTAGGCGGGCACGTTCGCCCTTCTCGGTCTGCGCCTTCTCGACCAGCTCCACGATCGTGGTGAGCGAGTTGTCGGTGCCCGCCGCGGTCGCCTCGACTTCCAGTGCGCCGGTGCTGTTGATTGCGCCAGCCGAGACTGCGTCACCGGGCTCGACCTCGACCGGGATCGATTCGCCCGTGATCGCCGAGGTGTCCAGGCTGGAGCGTCCCGCCCGGACGACGCCATCGGTCGCGATCCGCTCTCCCGGGCGGATCACCATGAGCTGGCCGACGGTCAGGTCTTTCGCCGCGACCTCGACGGAGGCTCCGTCGCGCAGCACGGTCGCGGTGTCCGGCACGAGCTTCAGCAGCGCCCGCAGACCACCGCGGGCGCGATCCATCGCCTTGTCTTCTAGCGCCTCGGCGATGGAGTACAGGAACGCGAGTGCGGCCGCTTCCTCGACGTAGCCGAGGATGACCGCGCCGATCGCACTGATCGTCATCAGCAACCCGATGCCGATCCTGCCCTTGAAGAGCCTGCGGACCGCGCCAGGTGTGAAGGTCGACGCGCCCAGCAGCAGGCCGATCCAGAACAAGACCAGAGCCACGGTCTCAGCCCCGGACCGCTCAGAGATCAGACCACTGAGAAAGGCGACACCGGAGAAGATCGGAACCAAGACACCGCGGTCCTTCCACCATGGCCGCTCCGCGCCCTCAACCTCCTCGCCCGTCGGCGTCGCACTCTCGTGCTCGCACCCACACGCCGCGCTCATGCACCCGCTCCAGTCCCGCAGCAGCCCGGCACCGTGCACGTCGAGTCCACGCAGGGAGCCTGCTCGTCCACGGCGAGTGTCACGTCCACCAGAGCGACGAGGGCCGCAGCGAGATGTGGGTCGGCGATCTCGTAACGAGTCTGCCGTCCTTCGGGCTCTGCGACGACGATCCCGCAGTCTCGCAAGCACGTCAGATGGTTCGACACGTTCGAGCGAGTCAGCTCCAGCTCGTGCGACAGCACAGCCGGGTAGCTCGGGCTATCAAGGAGGGTCATCAGGATCCGGGAGCGCGTCGGGTCCGCCATGGCCCGGCCGAGCCGGTTCATGACGTCGAGGCGCGAAGCAATAGTCAGCATGTGCTGAACTATACAGTGCTCGCTGACCTTTTGTCAGTCTGGCTATCCGCCACGGAACACGCGAGAGGTCGCAACTTCAGCTGCGCTCAGGCGACCGACGACTCCGCCCTGGCAAGGTCGACGCAGCACACCGAGGGCGTGTCGAGCCTGTCTGGGTTGTCCAGGCCTCGCAGATGGCGACGGGTCTGCCCGTGCTCACCGCGCACGTGGTGGTCGATGCCGCGTGCTTCTACGACTGGCACGTCACTTCCGAATCCCTCGGTATAGTTCAGCGAACGTTGACCTATGGGCCTGGCAGAACGCCGGGAACCAGACCTGGAGGCCACTCTGACTCGCAGTCGGCAGATCTCTCTTGCACTCATCGCGGCGGCCTGATCGCTCTCGTCGTCGCTGTACTGCTCACCCGACCGGACTCTTCGTCGCCCGGCGCGGACGCTCCCCAGGGTTCACTCGAGAATCTGGTCCGTCCCGACAGCCCACGCATGACCGATGGTGATCAGGTTCAGCTGGTGGAGTTCCTCGACTTCGAGTGCGAGGCGTGCATCGCCCTGTACCCCCATGTGGAGGACATCAAGGACCGGTACGGCGACCGTGTCGAGTTCGTCGTGAGGTACATGCCTCTTCACGTGAGCTCGGTCAATGCTGCCTTGGCCGCTGAGGCTGCAGGCCGGGGTTACTCTCGCCGCCATCTTCGTCCACTGGCTCATCTGGGTGAGCCTGTATCGGATCGGCGCGTTGTGCCCGTACTGCATGGCCGTGTGGGCGGTCGCCATCCCACTGTTCGTGATCGTCACCCAACGAAACCTGCGCCTGCTGCCAGGCCAGACCGGCTCACGACGGGCCTGTACGGGCACGTGGGTCCACGCCTACCAGACTCCAGCCCTGGTCGGTTGGTTCCTCCTGGTCGCCGCGTTGAGCGCGGTGCGCTTCTGGGACTACTGGATCACACTCCTCGCCTGATCGAGGTCCTTCCTCACGTCCGACATGTCGATGTCCACGTACGTCGAGGTCAACGCGTGCTGCGGGCCGCCGACCTCACTCCAGAGCTCGTCGACGCTGCCACAGAAGCCCTCCTCATGAGCCACCGAAAGTTCTCAGAAACACGCCTCGAAGCGATGCGATTCACACCTCATCAGTCATCTGTAGTTGAAACTTGCGGGGGTTCTAGTGACTCTGGTGGCTATTGGGGATAACTTCCGACGTGGATGCCGGGCTTGTCTGTAACTGCAGGACGAGGTCGTCCGCCATCGCTCAGGCACTGGGACGTGAGAACCGTTGGCGGTCACTGAATGCGGTTGGGGTCGAGGTTTTCCAAGCGGGCTTCCGGGAACGGGCGGTTCACACTGAGCGCATCGAGAGGATTCTGGCTGAGTTGTTCCAACGAACCACTCACTCTCCGCACCCATGAAGTTTCTGCCGAGTCATTGAATGCGATCTCCCCACCTGGCATCGACGACCTTGCACCCCAGCTGGAGTTCGGGAAGGAGACAAACCATCGTCCTGGCGGCAGCACACTGCGAACAACTCTGTCGCGATCTGCGACTTCGGGGCCGAGAGCTACTAGCTGCTCACCGGTGTGGGGTCCTGCTCCCCGGATGAGCACCAAGCTCAGGACCACGTCATAGATGGGCAGCTGGGACGCGTTGACGACGAAAATGCCTTGCGTGTCCATGCCGGCGAGACCCAGTTGGCGTGCATCGTCTTCGGACAGGATCGCGGCCCAAGCGAAGATCTGGCTGGATTGCTCCCTGAGATCTGCCTGATCCATCCGCTGCTGAATTCGTTTCCGATCAGCGGACTCGCGTCGTATCTGAATCGCCACGGCAACGAACGCCAGAATGGTGCCAATCGCTTGCAACCAGGTCGCCCACAACATGATCCAGAGCTTACGACACGCGCCAACGTCTAAAAACTGCGTCTAAGTACCGGCTCGGGTGGGCAGCCGCGGGTCTCCGGGCACAAAACAGGCTCTTCGCAGATGAGGGTGTAGAAGCTGACGGCGCGGCGGTGTC
>NZ_JROX01000308.1:0-440 GCF_000800955.1 Kocuria sp. ZOR0020 | reverse complement strand
TTTAAGGCTTGACTTTTCAAGTCTTTTTTGTTATTATATACTAAAGGAGAAAGAAATGAAGTTTAATGATGAATTATATAAAAAAGTGTTAGAAAGATACACATTAACAAAAGACGGAAAACTATTTTCTAAAAACGGTAAACAAAAAAAAGAGAGCAAAGATAAAGACGGTTATTATCAATTTTCAGCAAGTTTTGATAATAGAACTTTGAAAGTGAAAAAACATAGATTATTAGCATTCGCTTTTATTCCTAACCCAGAAAATAAAAAAATAGTAAACCATATTGACGGAAACAAGCAAAATAACGATTTAAATAACCTAGAATGGTGTACTAGCCAAGAAAATACATTACACGGAATATATGTATTGAAAACTATAAACCAAAAGGGGAGAATTAAAAAGTGACCAATATATTTGAAAAAGTACAGACAGCCAAGCA
>NZ_JROX01000307.1:0-6506 GCF_000800955.1 Kocuria sp. ZOR0020 | reverse complement strand
ATTTGCTGGAGAAAAACCCGCAGGTGAATCTGCCGCTTCTGGCCTGGGACGACGACGACGACTGACGCCGTATCCTCTGGTCCGGACATTGGGGGTCGGTTTCATGAATTTATCACTAAAGACCAGTTGTGTTGCGTGTTAATTTTCTGCTCGTGCATGGAAATCAATCGGTTTAATCCGTTGATGAAATGTGCTGTTGAAAATGCTGACACTGATTGTGAGGGGTTTGTCATGTCTGTTCGTCGTCGTTTTGTCACGCTGTGTGCCGCTGGTTCCTTGGCTGCTGGGGCGGCACTGGGTGCAGCCCCGGCCGCCAACGCTTACACCATTGGAGATGGTGTTACCGCGCCCACCCATGACTCCAGCCTGGCAGTCATCCCGGTGTGCAACCTGGGCGGGTGGCTTCAGCGAAACTTTGCGGACCACGGAAATGACATTCGCAACTACCAGTTGAATCCGTGGAGCGGATTCCAGATTTTCTCCTATGCCCTCACGGACACGCTGTTCCACATTCCTGCAACAATCGCCACTGTGGGTGGTCTGACCAACCCCGGGAAATACTGCTGACCTTTTCCTGACTCCAGTTCAAACTCATCCACAGGGGGAATGGTGAATTTCAGTGTTCAAGGTCAGGCCAGCAGGCGAGATCTCCTGAAAGGAGGTGTTGCTGTTGCCGGCGCATGGGCACTGATTGGAACCGTGACTCCAGCACAGGCGGTGGAGGCTGAGGTGCCTCCCGAATTCCCAGAAGGGCCCGGCCTCCACCGCAATGTGTTCCGCAACTGGGACGGCACAATCGTCACGGATCAGCTGTGGACCTGCACGGTCACGGATCCCACCCAGGTGGAGACAATCGTCAACTGGGCCGTTGATGCCCACTACCGGGTGCGAGCCAAGGGCTACGGACACACCTGGGCTCCGTTGATCGTGGATCCGGCAACCCCGGGGAACACCGCGGTGATCCTGGTGGACACCACCCGCATGGGTGCCATGAGCATGGTGGATGGAGAGCGAGTCCGTCTTCAGACCGGGGCGTCAATGGAACAGGTCATGGCCTTTCTGTTCCGCAACGGCCGCAGTCTGCTGGGTGCGCCTGCGCCAGGGGACGTGACCGTGGGCGGAATCCTTGCTGTCAACGGACATGGGTCCAGCACTCCCAAGGCTGGCGCTTCCAAACCTGCTGGAGGTACCTACGGGACGGTGAGCAACACCGTCGTCGAAATCACGGCAGTTGTGTGGGATTCGGAGGTCGGCCGCTACGTACAACGGACTTTCCAGCGCAGTGACCCGCAGATCGGTCCGTTGCTGACGCATGTGGGACGCGCCTTTGTCACTGAGGTGGTGTTGCAGACTGTGTCCAATTACAACCTGCGGTGCCGCAACACCACGTTAATTCCCACGTGGGAGCTCTTTGCTCGCCCCGATCGCGCCGGTTCACGATCCCTCAGCGCGCTGCTGAACAGTCGTGGGACCGTTGGCGTGATCTGGTACGCCATGACCAAGTTTCCCTGGGTGCAGACCTGGGAGGTCAGCCCGTACAAGCCCTGGACCTCGTGGCAACGGAACTCGCCGTTCAACTACCCGTTTGCAGATCGACTGCCGGGGGAGGTCGCCAATCTGGTGGCTCGCATGACTCAGGAGTCACGGGCTCTGACGCCGCTGGCCACGGACGCCATGCTCAATGCCACCCGCTCCGGACTCATCAGTTCCGGTGCCCTGGACATGTGGGGCGAGGCCAAGAACTTCATCCATTTTGTCCGGCCCACAACACTGTTGGTTTCCGCGGGTTCCCATGTGGTGATCACGCGGCGTGATCAGGTGCAACGTGTGGTGCACGAGTTCACCCAGCATTACGAAAGCGTGATCCGAACCTTTCAGTGGCGTGGCCAGTATCCCGCCAACAACGTGTGTGAAATCCGCATCACGGGGGTGGATGATCCCGCTGACATCGGGATCGCTTCAGCTGCCACGGCCACGCTGTCCGCGGCACAGCCCGTGCCTGGACGACCTGAGCTGGACACCGCCGTGTAGCTGGATGTGCTCAACCTTCCGGGAACGCCCAACACCGGGGAGTTCTTTGCCGAACTGGATGCGTGGTTCACCCGCCTCCCGGTGGAACTCGGGGTGGCAAGACCCGAATGGTCCAAGCGGTTTGCTCACACGGCTGCAGGCCCGTGGACAAACGCGGACCACCTTGACCGTTGGATCCCCGGGCAGTTCCCGGATTGGCAGCACAGCGTGCAGACATTGGAGGACCTGGATCCGCAAGGCATCTATCGGGCCCCGTTCCACGACCGTGTGATGCCGCAATCCTGAACCCTGCCCATCGGGTGCTTGGCTGTGTATGGCTGGTGGCCGTCCCCGGAACCGTGGATTGTCACGGGAGATGGTGTGCCTGCGCTGCGCAGTAGGGTTGGGGCAGATGCAGCGTCACCGCGCTGCTTGGAAGACCCTCACAACAACTTCAGGAGGACTCATGACCGAGCGCACTCTGGTACTGGTCAAGCCCGACGGCGTGGAGCGCAACCTCACCGGACAGGTGCTGGCCCGCATTGAAGCCCGCGGATTCACACTGGTGGAGCTCAAGAAGCTGAATGCCACGCGTGAAATCCTCACCGCGCACTACGCAGAACACGAAGGCAAGCCGTTCTTTGAGCCGCTGGTGGAGTTCATGATGTCCGGGCCGGTGGTGGCCGCCGTGTTTGAGGGTGATTCCGTGATCGAGTCCTTCCGCGCCATGGCCGGAGTCTCCGATCCCGTCAAGGCTGCAGCAGGCACCATCCGTGGCGACCTTGGCCGTGATTGGGGGGAGAAGGTGCAGAAGAACATTGTGCACGGCTCCGATTCCCCGGAGTCCGCTGAGCGCGAGATCGGCATCTGGTTCGCCTGAACCACCTCACACAGCAACGAACCCTCACCAGACTCCACGATCAGACGCTGATCACGGAGTGCGGTGAGGGTTCGCTGCTTTTCCAACGCGCCATAGGTGCTTCCAGCCCTCCGGATCGCGCTCATGCGCTCCGGAACGCGCTCAAGCGCGTCAGCGCTGGCTCAGGCGAACATGGTTCCTGAGAATCGCACCAGCACGGAGCCGAAAACCACCAGCCAGATCAGCAGCACCCCGCCAACGGCCCATAGCTTGGCGGTGGAACGCACCGACTCAGGTGCAGGGATCACGCCGGTCCGCACGCACCGGGCCAACGTGGCCATCAACAGGATCGGATGCACCAACCAGACCAACATGCAGTACAGGCACAGTGCGTTGATCTCAAAGGTGGCCTGGGTCCACAGCCACAGCAGGAAGATCTGGCCCAGGATCTGACCAGCCAGCAAGCCCAACCAATACCAAGCGCGGTACCGGGCCCCCGCCAGCACGCCTACCGCGATCACGATCACCAACGTGTAGGCCACCAGGCCGATGAACGGATTGGGGAAGCCCAGCAAGTTGGCTTGCGAGGATCGGATCACGGTGCCGCAGGACAGCGTGGCGTTGATGTCACACGCGGTCACATGCAGGGGGTCTTGAAGGATTTGCCATTTCTCCACCACCAGGGAGATGGATCCGTACAGGCCCAAAGCTGCTGTCAGCAGGGCCACCAGAGCCCAGGACATGTCTCCCGGTGGCACAGGTGAAGTGGGGGCAGATCGGTCCAGAGTGTCCCGCGTGTTGGTTTCGGTGGGAATTGTCATCACATCGTGATCATAAGCAGGCCACATGGGTGGCGGCTGAACGCGTTGCCATGGGTTGCGTGTGCCAGAATGAACCCGGTCACGCATTGGCTGCACCTGATGCGTGATCCGCACCGGTGCCGATCACGCGCCCGGTGAACTGCAGCTCTCAGAAAGATCGAGCGCGTTCGCCGGCGTCAAGACCACCCGAGTGCCCCTGGATTTCAGGAGGCCCGGTGGCTCGGTCCACGGGGCGGCCCGCGAGGTGAGCCAGCTACCGCTGAGTCCCGCGCGGCGCACACGACGACTTTTGGCAGCCGCGCGACCCTTCACGGGCCCCGCACGGCGCCACCGACCGGCGGGACTTCCGGGTGTAGACGGTGGTACCCGCAGGAACATGGCAACCACATGACCACTGAGCAGGTGAACCCTTCATCGGAGGGTTCAGAATCATCGGCATTCGTCCAGGGGGAGCTGCCCGCACAGACCCCGGCGGAAACCGCGTACCAACCGCTCCAGGAAGCCGAATCGGACCAAGGTGCGGACACCACCGCCAACGACGACGCCGTGGCCCCCTCACCGCAGCCGGCATCCACTGAGGACCAGGCTCCAGCGCCGGACCAGAAGAACGTGCCGGATCAGGACCAAGTGCAGGAGTCGGATCAGGCACAGGAGCCTGAACCGGAACAAGGGCAGGAGTCTGAAGCGCAGACGCCCGACACTGAACCGGCTGAGGCGGAAACTGAGTCCCCTGAGTCTGAACCTGGGGCCACTGAGTCTGATGACGAGGCCGAACCTCAAGCCGACGAGGCCGAGTCCGAAGATGGCGAGGCCGAGCCCGAGCAACAGGACCCGTTCGCAGCCTTCAGTGCGGTTTCCGCCACGTCGTTGATGTTCCACGCCCCGGACACGGACGCCATCAAGGCTGCTGCCGAGCGCGCTGCCGTGGCCCGGGAGGAAGCCCGTCAGGCCGCCATCGAGGAAGCTGAAGCCGCAGAGGAAGCCGAGTTCGAGGATCCTGAGCCCGGGGCAGGGGTGACCAGCAAGCGCAGGCGGCGGCGTCGTCGTGGATCCGTGGACATGGAACTGGAGGGCGGCAACGACGACGATCCCCCTGGAACCGTCACCCGCATCCGCACCGGTCGCGTGGTGGACAGCTCCGCGCCCACCACTGTGCAATCCGTCAAGGGATCCACCCGGTTGGAGGCCAAGAAGCAGCGCCGTCGTGAATCGCGTCAGTCGGGACGCCGCCGCCAGGTGATCACCGAGGCCGAGTTCTTGGCCCGCCGTGAATCGGTGGAGCGCAAGATGGTGGTGCGGGAGAAGGATGACCGCATTCAGATCGGCGTGCTGGAAGACGGCGTGCTGGCGGAGCACTTTGTCTCCCACACCCAGCAGGATTCGCTGATCGGCAACGTCTACTTGGGCAAGGTGCAAAACGTGCTGCCGTCCATGGAAGCCGCCTTTGTGGACATCGGACGGGGCCGCAACGCGGTGCTCTACGCCGGTGAGGTCAACTGGGACGATGCCGATCTGGGGGGTTCCGCCAAACGGATCGAAAACGCTTTGAAGCCCGGCGACTCCGTGCTGGTACAGGTCACCAAGGATCCTGTGGGGCACAAGGGTGCGCGGTTGACCAGCCAGGTCTCCCTGCCGGGCCGTTACCTGGTCTACGTCCCGGGTGGTTCCATGACCGGCATCTCCCGCAAACTGCCGGATGTTGAGCGGCAGCGGTTGAAGAAGATCCTCAAGGATCACCTGCCGGAAGGCGCCGGCGTGATCGTGCGCACCGCGGCTGAAGGTGCGTCCGAGCAGGAACTGACCAACGACATCAACCGGCTGCGCTCCCAGTGGGAACAGATCCAGGAGAAGTCGGCCAAGGGCAAGACGCTGGCTCCGGAGCTGCTCTACGCGGAACCGGATCTGACCATCAAGACCGTCCGTGACGTCTTCAACGAGGATTTCACCTCCATGACGGTCCAGGGTGAGGCCGCCTGGGACAACATCGAGGCCTACGTCATGTACGTGGCCCCGGATCTGCTGGACCGCGTGTCCCAATGGACGGAGGACGAGGACCTGTTCGAGCACTTTCAGGTGGACGAGCAGATTTACAAGGCACTGGACCGCAAGGTCATGCTGCCCTCCGGTGGCTCCCTGGTGATTGACCGCACCGAGGCCATGACCGTGGTGGACGTCAACACCGGAAAGTTCACCGGGTCCGGTGGCAACCTGGAGGAGACGGTCACCAAGAACAACCTGGAAGCCGCCGAGGAGATTGTGCGTCAGCTGCGGCTGCGCGACATCGGCGGGATCATCGTGATCGACTTCATCGACATGGTGCTGGAAGCCAACCGTGACCTGGTGCTGCGCCGACTGGTGGAGTGCCTGGGGCGGGACCGCACCAAGCATCAGGTGGCGGAAGTGACCTCGTTGGGTCTGGTGCAGATGACGCGCAAGCGCATGGGTACCGGCCTGCTGGAGATCTTCTCTGAACCCTGTGAGGCCTGCGATTCCCGCGGTGTGGTGATCCATGACCATCCGTTGAAGGGCAAGGGCGGGATCTCCACGGATTCCAGCCGCCGGGACCGCAACGAGCGCAAGCGCAACCGCCGTTCCAACACGTCCAACAATTCCTCCTCGGATCAGAACAGCGCGGGCAATGACTCCTCTGCCGCGCCGGAGGATCCCGAGCAGGCCAAGCGCGCCCAGGCCACCCGCAACGCTTTTGCAGCCATCGCATCGGCTTCTCATCACGACGACGACGCACCGGCCAAGGACGCCGAGGGTACCGGCACTGACGATTCCCAGGCCGTCCAGGCGAACGGGGAGACGTCCAG
>NZ_JROX01000306.1:0-2311 GCF_000800955.1 Kocuria sp. ZOR0020 | reverse complement strand
AGCAGCGGCCGCCAATCCGAGCTCAAGGTCGGCCAGGATGTCGTCGATGTGCTCGAGCCCCACGGAGAGGCGGACAAAGCCCGGCTGCACCCCGGCATCGGCCTGCTCCTGTGCGCTGAGCTGGGCGTGGGTGGTGGAGGCCGGGTGGATCACCAAGGAGCGGACGTCCCCGATGTTCGCCACGTTGGAGTGCAACACCAACGCATCGGCAAAGGCCTGACCGGCGGCAGCCCCTCCTGTGAGCTCGAATCCCACAATGGACCCGGCCCCCTGGGGCAGGTACTTCTGCGCGGTGGTGAACCACGGGGAGGATTCCAGTCCGGCGTAGGTGACGGACACGACGTCGTCGCGCCCCTGCAGCCACTGTGCCACCGCTGCGGCATTGGAGACGTGGCGGTCCATGCGCAGGGACAGCGTTTCAATGCCCTGTTCGATCAGGAAGGCGTTGAAGGGTGCAATGGAGGCACCTAGGTCACGCAACAGTTGGGTGCGGACCTTGAAGGCGTAGGACACGTTGGCTCCGAATGGGCCATCGGCACCGAAAACCTCTCCGAACACAATGTTGTTGTAGGACGGATCCGGGGTGACGAACTCGGGGAACCGGTCCGGGTACCGGGTGTAGTCGAAGTTCCCGGAGTCCACCACGAACCCGCCGATGGACGTCCCGTGCCCACCCAGGAACTTGGTGGCCGAATGCACCACCACATCCGCACCCCATTCGATGGGGCGCAGCAGGTACGGGGTGGCCACCGTGTTGTCCACGATCAGCGGCACCTCGGCAGCATGAGCGGCCTCCGCCACGGCCTGGATGTCCAGGACATCTCCACGCGGGTTGGGGATGGTTTCTGCAAAGAACGCCTTGGTGTTGGGCTGCACGGCTGCGGCCCACGCTTGCGGGTCCGCCGGTTCGGTCACAAAGGTGACCTCAATGCCCAGTTTGGCCAAGGTGTACTTGAACAGGTTGAAGGTTCCGCCGTAAAGAGAGGCACTGGCCACAACGTGGTCACCGCTACCGGCGATGTTCAAGATCGCATACGAGGTGGCCGCCTGCCCGGAAGCAACCATGACCGCAGCAACACCGCCCTCCAGGGAGGCCACACGGTTCTCCACCACTTCCACGGTGGGGTTGGTCAAGCGCGTGTAAATGGGGCCGAGTTCCTGCAGCGCAAAACGGCCGGCGGCGGTGGCGGAGTCGGGAAACACAAAGGACGTGGTCTGCTGGATGGGCAGCGCCCGCGCGCCGGATCCGGGATCCGGGGCCTGTCCGGCGTGGATCTGACGGGTTTCGAAGTTCCAGCCTGCGGGGTTGGCCGGGGTGGGAGAGTCGCTCATCGGTGGCTCCTGGTCTCAGGGGTCGTGAGCCGGGCCCGGCACGGTCCCAGTGCCACCCCGGGTCCGCGACCCGCGCTTGCCGGAACACGTTTGTATCCGGCCCGGTCCTCACCCAGGGCACCCCACCGCGGTTGGAGGGTTGCCGGCCAGCAAGCTGGGGCTTGACGCTGGCTCTCGTGACCGCCTTCATTCTCCGGTGTGGGCGGAGTGATCTGCAACCCGGATCACGACGACGCCCCCGGTGTGACCCCGGATCTCAGCCGAAGAACCAGGCTCCTGCCAAGAACCCCACGGCATCCAGCAGGAAGTGGGCAATCACCAGCGGCATGATCCGTCCCGTGCGCCGGTAGATCCACAGGAACACCAGCCCCATGACCACGTTGCCCAACGCCGGGCCTAAGCCTTGGTAGAGGTGGTAGCTGCCGCGCAGCAGCGCCGTACCGATCAGCACCATCGGCCAGCTCCAGCCCACCCGCAGCAGACGGTCGGCCAGGAAGGCCACCACAATGACTTCCTCCACCAGGGAGTGCCGCAGAGCCTGGGCCACCAACAGCAGGATGTTCCACCACTCGGTTCCCCCGGCATTGGTGGTCAGTTCCGCCGTGATGCCCAGCGCCCTGCCGGCTTGGTAGAGCCCCAAGGTGCCCAGACCCATCACCAGGAACAGCAGTGCACCCAGTGCCAGGTCAGGCAGTGGTGCTTTGAAGTCCAGGCCTATCCGGCGGACCACGGTCCTGAGCTGACCGGCAGAACCTGCCAGGAAGTACAGCGCCAACACCACCGGAACAAAAGCCAAGACGATGGTGAGCACCTGGCGCAGCACATCAAAAACCGGGGAGGCACTCATGACCCGGTTCATGGTGGCCTGGGAGTCGGCAATCCCAGTGGTGGTGGCAGCTTCCGCCAGGCTGAGCACCGACCACAGGGCACTGGCACCCACGGAAACACCCAGCACCACCAGGATCTGCAACCACAGATC
>NZ_JROX01000305.1:0-401 GCF_000800955.1 Kocuria sp. ZOR0020 | reverse complement strand
ACGACACTGCGAACAGAATTGAATATGCCACTAAAGAAGCCTGAAATTGCACTCCATATTGAGCGAACTACTCCCCAAGCATTAGAAGCAAAACTGCCGATTGCGCTAAAAGCACTAGATACAACTCCTTTTACAGCGTTAAATATACCGCCAAAGAAGCCGGATACTGCATTCCATACGCCAACCAGTACATTCCAAGCTGAGCCAGCAAAGCTACCGATAGCGCTGAACACGGTTGAAACTACGGAACTAACAGCATTAAATATTCCACTAAAAAAGCCAGTTACTCCGCCCCATACAGATTGAACGCCACCAATAACAGTTGTCCATAAATTGCTAAAGAATGTTGTTATTCCGTTCCAGATATTTTGAATACCTTGTACAATTCCGCTGAACCAATC